>JBHJOU010000713.1:0-3163 GCA_050329355.1 Rivularia sp. (in: cyanobacteria) | reverse complement strand
GTTAAGGCACCAAATCCAAAATTAATTTTAGGTATAGAAATAATGAGATTAATGGTATATTCTCACGATGCATTTGGTTTGGGTAACGTTCGCAGAATGTTAGCAATTTGTGAATACTTACTTGATGAGATTCCACAACTCTCGATTTTATTGCTGTCTGGTTCTCCAATGCTTCAAGGATTTCGTTTGCCAAAACGATTAGATTATATTAAATTGCCTTGTTTGAATCGGGGAAAGACGGGTGAAGTTGCAGTAAAATTCTTGGGAATGGATATAGATGAAACAATAAAATTACGGTCACAATTAATTTTATCAGCGGCAGTCAATTTTAAACCAGATGTGTTTTTAGTAGATAAAAAACCATTAGGAATCAAGAATGAGTTAAAGAAGACTGTTAATTATTTACATAAACATTTACCGAAAACTAAACTGGTTCTACTGCTAAGAGATATTTTAGATGCACCAGAAAAAACTATTAATGAGTGGGAAAAACATCAATATTATCAAACTATTGATAAATTTTACCAGCTTCTTTTAGTCGTTGGTTTGGAAGAGGTATTTGATTTCTGTAAAGAGTATAAACTTCCAGCAACAATAGTTGAAAAACTGCGTTTTTGTGGTTATATCCGTCGTCCTCATGGATGTAAAACGAGTAAAATTATTCGTCAAGAATTACAGTTAAAACCTAAAGAAAAATTAGTGTTAGTTACTCCTGGTGGCGGAGAAGATGGTTATCAATTAGTTAATACATATCTTCAAGGACAAGAGTTATTAAAAAATCATCAAGATTGTATCCAAAGTTTAATATTTTGCGGTCCAGAAATGCCCAAAGAACAAAAAGAAGAATTATATAAAGTTGCAACTAAATATCCTCAAGTAAAAATGAGAGAGTTTACCGATGACTTGATGAGTTATGTTTCAGCAGCCGATGTAGTGGTATCGATGGGAGGTTACAATACAATTTGTGAAATTCTTTCAGCAGGGAAACCGGCGATAATTGTACCTCGAATTAACCCTTCTCAAGAACAATTAATCCGCTCGGAAAGAATGAATTATTTAGGTTTATTAAAAAGCATAAATCCTGAATTACTTACATCAACAACTTTGATGACACAGTTATTTAAAGTATTGGATAATCCCCAGAAGCCCAAGCATATTGATTTAGAAGGTTTATCTAGAATTGCTCGTCAAATTAGGAATTTGTTAGTAGATAAAATTACTGAGAATCATCCGGAATTTGTTTGTTCTCAATTCAAACCAATCTCATCAATTAGTGGCTAATTGGATGTAATTTTCTCTTCTATTTTTACTGTTAATTGTTAACTGATTTAAGCTTTGTATTTCTTTAAAGGAATCAATTTTTATGAAGAAACTCTTGTTTTATTGTCAGCATATTTTAGGTATGGGACATTTAGTCCGCAGTACGGAAATTGTTCGCGGTTTGATGCAAGATTTCCAAATCTGTTTTATTAATGGTGGACAAGTAATAAAAGAATTTGAATTTCCATCAGAAATTGAGGTAGTAAATTTACCAGCGATTAAAACTGATGCGGAATTTAAACAGTTACAAGTTGTCGATACTTCTTTATCTTTGGCTGAAGTTCAAGAATTTAGGAAAAACAAACTTTTAGAAATTGCTGATGAATTTCAACCTGATGTATTGATGATTGAGTTGTTTCCATTTGGAAGAGGAAAGTTTTCTTTTGAATTAATTCCTTTGTTAGAAAGATTGCGTGCTAGTGAGAAGCCAGTTAAAATCATTTCTAGTTTACGCGATATTGTTGTTACAAAAACGAATCAAGAAAAATACGAAGAAAAAGTTTGTCGATTGATGAATCAATATTTTGATATGTTATTGATTCATGGAGACCAAAATTTTGTACCTTTAGATGAAAGTTTTGAGCGGATAAATGATATTCAATGTGAAACTAAGTATACTGGGTATGTGGTTCAGAAGCCTCGAATAAATCCTGAATTAAACGAAGAAGATAAAGATATAATTGATTCAGAAAAACCATTAATTTTAGTTAGCATTGGTGGTGGAAGATTTGGTCACGAATTGATTGATTGTATAATTGCAAGTGCTGGAATTTTTGAAGAACAAATACCACATCAAATTCAAATTTTTACTGGTCCATTTGCACCGGAAGAAAAAATACAACAATGGCAAAGTTTGACTGAAAATAAAAGTAATATCAGGGTGAATCGCTACACTCGTAACTTATTAAGTTATATGCAAAAAGCTGACCTTTCAATAAGTATGTCAGGCTATAACACTACTTTGAATGTGATGACTACAGGTGTGAGAGCAATGATTTTAGCATTTAAAGGTAATGATGACCAAGAGCAAAGAATTAGAGCTAGTAAATTGAATGATTTAGGCATTGTAAAAATGCTTGATGAGTCAGATTTACAACCTGAAATTTTTGCAAAACAAGTCATTGATTATCTAGCAACAGAACCGAACACAATCAAGTTTGATGCTAATGGTGTAGAAAATACCGCAGCATTAGTAAAAAATCTAGTTTTTAAGCAGAAAGTTGCTTAATTCTATTAATTAAATCAATTCCATCAACTATATTAATTAATCCCACAAATTCCCACAAATCATGAATAAAACTAAAATTTGCATCACAACAATTGAATATCCACCTGATATTGGTGGTGTTGGTGAATCGGTACATCGTATTGCTAAGATGCTCACTAATAGCGGTTATGAAGTCCATATTGCTGTTTTTCGTTCTAGTCACAGAAGTGTTACCGATCAACCTTACAGACGTGCAGGTTATCAAACAACTGTACAAGATAACATTTTTGTCCATCGCATTCAGTCATCAATTAGTTCGGACATCACAGAATTAAGTGGCTATTTGAGTGATATTTATTTTCAACTTAAACTGTTGCATCAGAAATATCAATATAATCTGTTCCATGCTTTTTTCTTAATTGAAACAGGTTATGTTACCACAATTTTGGCTAAGGAAAATGATGTACCAGTTATTAATAGTGTACGGGGTGCTGACTTACATAAACATATTTTTAGTCCAAAAAATCATGGTCCTGTTTCATGGGTTTTAGATAATTCTGATTGGACTACTTATGTTAGTCGTACTTTGCGGAATAGAGCCAGTTTAATTGCTCCTAGTAGCAAAATTAAATCTTG
>JBHJOU010000841.1:0-3693 GCA_050329355.1 Rivularia sp. (in: cyanobacteria) | reverse complement strand
GACTCTTCTAAGGATAAATAAATTGGTCTTCCGTGGGGACAGGTGCGGGGGTTGCGGGTGCGCTGCCATTCATCTAATAATTGCTGCATTTGTGTTAGGGTCAAGGTTGTACCGTTGCGAATCGCGCTGCGACAAGCTACGGCAACTTGGGCTGTGTTTAAATCTCCTCCTTTACTCAATTCTAATATTGCTTCGGCGCAATCTTCCCGCTGTTGCAGAAGTGCGGGTACTTGACGAATTGCCCAAAGTTGTTCTCCGAAAGGTTCTATTTCTAAGTTAATCCGCTGTAGCTGTTCTACTTGAGCGCTTGTTAGTTGATAAAGAATTATCGCTGGTTCACACTTTACTAATTGCCAATGTTCGCAAAGTTTTTCGTACAATACTCTTTCGTGGGCTATGTGTTGTTCTACTAACCACATTCCCCCCGGATGCTCTGCGACTATATAGGTTTTGTTAATTTGAGCGACTGCTTTTAAAGGAAATGTTGTAGAAAGGGGCGAATTTTGGGTTGAAGTTGATGATTTGAATTGAGATTTATCTAAATCGTCGTTTTCTTCCAGATTTCTGCGGTTGAAGTTATAAACACTTTTTGCTTCTGCGGCTTTAATTAATTTACCTACTCGCGTTATCTGCAAAGATTCCTTAATTGTGGAACAATCTATGCTCAGTGCTTTATCAATCGCGATCGCAATTTGTTCTTGCCAATAATCAAGTTTATTGAGATAAATTTCGGTTTTCGCAGGATTGCGATTCCAGTTAATCTGACTTGGGGAAACACACAAGTGTAAGAAACAAACCGGATAGCGATCGCGAGGTAATGTTTGATGAAATGCTCCAATAATACTTTGTTCGAGTTCTGGAGACTTGACTATACGTCCGTTTACTGCTATCCTTATCCAGTCTGGACGATGACGATGGCATCTATCGGGTAATCCTATAACTAAAGAAAGTGAGGAATCGTAAGGGTTATTTAATTTAACTTTTAATTCTTGCAAATCTGATGGATGAACTCGATGAAGAAACTGAGAGAGAGTTTCCTTGATGTTTGTTGTCGGATAAATATTGAACCATTCCCGTCCATTTTGCCAAACTTGCCAAGTAACATGGGGATGACACAAGGCAGTTTGTTGAATTAACCCTTGTACTGCTCTCATTTGTTGAGCAATGGAAGGTAAACCCTGACGACGACCATTACTATTACCAAATAAATTAGAAATTACCGCGATTGTACCCGGTGCGATCGCAGTTGCTTCCATCCTTAAAGCTTCTCCTCTATTACCATACACAACTCTCCAACCGTTACACTCTGTTTTTTGTTCGGGATGATTAGATCCACGACTCAGAATTTCTAAATCGGCTAGGGTTGTTAAACTGTGGAGCGCTTCACCACGAAAACCTAAACTCTTAATATTCGACAAATCCCCGGAACAGCTAATTTTACTAGTACTGTGAGCGCTAGCGGCTTGCTGCAAATCGGATAAACTCATTCCACAACCGTTATCCGCTACACGAACTTGCCACTGCTGGGGGTACAGAGAGACTACAATTCTTGTCGCACCTGCATCTAAGGAATTTTCGATTAATTCCCGTACCACCGAAGCAAAAGAATCAATCACCTCTGAGGCTGTAATTAAATGTACGACTTCTGAGGGTAGAGCTTGGATAGTAGATGCCATAACGTAAACTTACATTGTTGGCTAAGATACATTTTACTCTACCGCAGAATTATCTGACATGGAAACTGTTAATCAAAGTTCATGCTTTTTAAAGTTTTGTAATGACTTTATTTATACTTAAATAAAAATATCGGCAATGTTTTTAAACTAATTTTTAATCTGCTAAATATTATTATAATACAGCAGCTAAAATACATTTTTTTTAAGTATAAACACGGAAGGATAGAAATTGAGTCCAGATGTTTCAATAATCCCATACATAATCATATATTTTATAATTATCTAATTTTTGATACTAAAAGCCATGTAAAAATGATTTTATCTGTGGAAAAGTTTTAAGAGTGTAACTTCAAGTATTAATCAGGTAAAAATACATAGGCTTGAAAGATATTTTTGATTTCTAAAATCAAATTTGTTTGTATAAAAAATATGAAAGAAAACGCCAGACTAAGTGAATAATTTTTTCCAAACGAGCAAAACGAAGAAACTGGTTATTTACCATTTTCAATCATTCTGCCAGTTTATAACGAAGAAGATGGTATTAACGCAACACTCGATCAGCTCCAGGAAACTTTAAAAGATATTGATTGTACATACGAGATTATTGCTATTAATGATGGTTCCACGGATAACAGTAGCAAAGTTTTAAACGCTCGTACTGACATCACAGTTATTCAACACCGTCGCAATCGGGGATATGGTGCTGCACTCAAGACTGGAATTCGGCACGCTCAATATCCTTTAATAGTAATTACTGATGCAGATGGTACTTATCCTAACGAACGTATTCCCGAATTAGTAGCGTTAGCCAGACAAGCAGATATGGTTGTGGGAGCTAGAATTGGCGCGAATGTTAGTTATTCGACTATTCGCAAAATACCCAAATGGTTTCTGGTACGCTTTGCTCAATGGATGACAGGATGTAAAATTCCAGACTTGAACAGCGGATTGCGAGTATTTCGTAAAAGTGTGGTAGAAAGGTTTCTCAAAATTTTGCCGGATACATTTAGTTTTACCACAACGATTACGGTGGCAATGCTGAGTAACAATTACATCGTACATTATGAACCAATAGACTTTCATCATCGGGTAGGTAAAAGCAAAATTAAGCCCATCCGCGATACTTTGCGTTTTGTACAATTAATATTACGAACAGGAATGTATTTTGCTCCTTTAAGAGTATTTTTACCGATAGCTGCACTATTTTTTGGGGCTTTTTTGACAACACTATTTCAGGATATATTTATCCGTAATGACTTAACCGAAAGAACTTTGATTTTATTTGTTACCACTACCCAGCTAACAATGTTTGCTCTGCTTGCGGATATGCTTGACAAGCGGACATAATCAGCATTTCCTCTGCGTCACTTTGCGTTAAACTCAGCTTTCCTTTGCGTTTCAAACTCAACTGGTAAGGTAATTCACTTGCTGCAACTTTAATCACCTATTATCTACCAACACCTGCTTTTTGCGGTTGAGAATGAAGTAAACCATTTAACAATAATGCCGGACGTTCGCCATAAGTCCAAGCAAAAGCATGACGAAAAGCTGCATCTTGACAAGCCTGAAGCATTTCAAAGTCAATAATGTCGTATGTTAACAGATTTTCGTACTCGAATGGTAAACGCACATTATGTAACCCAGCATTATCAGTACAAATAGCGATATCAACTCCGGCATCAAAACAGCGTTCAAATACCAACTTTAACTGTCGAATATCTTCCAAGGTACCCGTTTTAATATAAGTTGTCGGACACACTTCTAAACATTGCCCACGTCTTGCGACATCTTGGAGTAAATCTGGATGTTGCAGGGGAATTTGAATTCCGTGTCCAATTCGCATTAAATAAGGTAGTAATTCTGGGTGACAGCCATCTTTGGTTTCATAAACGTGTCCCGTAGTATTTAAACCAGCAGCTAAAGCATATTCATAAAGTTGTATCCATTCGTCCATACGTTCCCCATAACCGCTATCTCCCCCAGCTACATCTACAGCACATACATATTGTCTATTTTG
>JBHJOU010000556.1:0-3244 GCA_050329355.1 Rivularia sp. (in: cyanobacteria) | reverse complement strand
AACTAAGTCAAACAATTAGTAATTATTTTAACAATAGGTTTTTATGGTGCAAGATGTAAATCTACCAATCATGCTAGAAAACAGAGAACTTGCTACTCACGAGCAAGCAATGGAAATTTTAAATAATTTTACAGCTTCGTTTCAGATAGTTACTATTAGCCGCATCAGAGGAATTCTTAGTGAGGAATTACTCAGACAAGCACTCGATATTATTCAAACTCGTCACCCTTTACTTAATTCTCGGATTGTCGCAAAATCCAAGAGTTTTTGGTTTGAAACAGCAGCAGAAAAAATTCCATTATCAGTGGTGAAAAAGCAGCAGATACAGCAGTGGGAAGAAGTTGTTATTCAAGAATTAAATCAAAAAATTAATAGCGATCGCAATCTGCTGCGAGTCACACTGATTAACTTTGAGCAAGCAAAAAATATTTGTTATCTGATTACAACCATACATCACGCGATCGCAGATGCTTCATCATGCATCCAATTACACTCGGAAATATTAACTTCTTGTCAAAATATTGCTGAAGGAAAAGCACAAATCCAGGTTAATCAGCTACCTCAACAACCTTCTATTAACAAATTATTCCCGAAATCAATCCAGGGTTTTACGGGGGAAATAGGTATTATTTTGTATGTATTGAAACTAAAATTACAATTAATTCGCTATCAACCAACAACTTTAAAGTTTGAAAAAAACGTACCTCTAAAATCTCGTAGCTGCGGTTTGGTTCATAGAAAGCTAGTTCCAGAATTAACTACACGCTTGATAAATGCTTGTCGTCAGCAGAAAACTACAGTACAAGCTGCTTTAGGCGCTGCAATGTTGTTTGCTGTTGCCAAACAAACTCATATATCTGATAAAAATAATCATTATTTCAGCAATTATTTGAGTTTTCGCTCATCAGTAAATTTGCGATCGCGTTTACAACCGCAAATAAGTAACGAACATTTAGGAGTAATGGCTTCTGCTGTTATGACTTTTCATAAATTAAAAGAAAATCATAATTTTTGGGATTTAGCAAGAGATATCAAAATAAAATTAGAACAGGATTTAGTAAATGGCGATGCATTTAGACAGATAATGATAGTTAAAAAGATTATGGTATCTTTTTTAAAGAATCCTCATAAATCATCAGTTACTGCCGCTTTAACTAATATTGGTCGCGTTAATATTTCGCAGAATTATGGTCAACTTGAATTAGAAGAAATTAGCTTTGTTCCAGCACAAGCAGCATTTGGAGGGATTTTTTCTGCTGCTGTTTCTACTTTTAGAGAACAAATGGTATTGCATTTTATGTTTTCTCAACCTTCAATGAGTACCGAAACTGTAACAATCTTAGTAGATGAAATGATTGCTCTTCTTACCGATAACTTACAACAAGTTTAATAAGCGAAAAATATTTTAATTTATTTGAAATTTATTTAAATTTAATAGGATGAAACTAACAAATAATCATCAAAGTTCAGCGATAAATCCCTACTAGTTTTACTCCCTACGCTGTCAACTGTCCAGTATCAACTGTCAATAAAAAATGGAAAATTGGTTTATTTTAGTAATTAGTGGATTAGCTTCAGGTATTCTCGCTGGATTGTTAGGTATCGGTGGTGGTACTATTTTGGTACCTTTACAATTGGCGTTTGGATATACACCATTACAGGCTGTTGCTACTAGTAGTTTAGCAATTGTGATTACAGCGACTTCTGGAACTATCCAGAATTGGCGCATGGGCTATATAAATATTCAAAGGGTGATTTTACTGGGAATTCCAGCCGTCGTTACAGCTTATTTGAGTGCTGGATTCACCAAATTTATTCCTGCAAAAAATCAATTAGTTTCTTTTGGAATTTTACTTTTATTTACGATTTATTTAGTCGATTTACGCAAAAATTTATCTAAAAAAGAACAAGAACTTGAACAAAATCAACAATCAAAAATTAGTTCGATTATTTCGAGAATTGTCACCGGAGGAGCAGCCGGAATATTAGCAGGTATATTCGGTGTGGGTGGTGGTGTAATCATGGTACCTTTACAAATTCTTTTACTAGGAGAAACTATAAAAGTTGCAATTCAAACGAGTTTAGGAGTAATCGTCCTCAGTTCTATTTCTGCTGCTACAAGACACGCTTTTGAAGGTAATATCTTATTTGTTCCAGGTTTAATTTTAGGATTTGGAGGACTTGTAGGAGCGCAACTGAGTACTCGTTTTTTGCCTCGATTACCAGACAAAGTTGTCAGCCTCACATTTCGTATTGGACTTGCTATTTTAGCAGTTTATATTTTTTGGAAAGCAAGCACAATTTAATTAGTAATTAAACACTTTGACAAGCGAGCGTGGCTACAGAAGTCGGGTTTTTCTAAAGTTTGTCTTATATTACGATATTTACCCTAATAACCCGACTTCTCGGCGCTTACTATTAGATGTCCATTGTTTATGAACCAAGTTTAAAGGCTTCAACAAACAAGTTATAAATAAAACCTACTTTAAAATAATTAAGTGATTCTACCCACAACAGTCGCTGTTGTTTTGGAGGTCTTCTATACACTATCCGGCTGCTAACTTCCGTTAAAAATACTAAAAATCCAGCTACAAGAACATCCAAAACTGCTCTTTGTCCTGTTGTAGTCGCGATTACCGTTCCCATCAGAAAACCAAACAAAAAACTAATTATCAGTAGCGATATTCTCCGCCAAGGATTGAGAAACCATTGCGCTATGTTTCTGACAATTAAATCGAATAGGGAGTTTAAGCGAGTGTTTTGCATTTAGAAGTTAGTTGATAATGGATATTTGATAGTGGTTAGGAGCGCGTTAACCTCACCCTCCGGGTGAACAAGGGGTTTGAAGCGTATATACATATTAATCACCAATCCCCCATTACCAATTACCAATTACCAATTCCCAATTCCCATATTCATAAGGAACCGAGGATAATTGTGAGAGTCATTTTAATCTGGAATAGTATTGTTGTCTTTGAATATTGACTAACAAGTGATTAATAATGACTAATAACTACTGTCCCACTGATTATAAACTAATGACTCAAAGTGTTTCAAACCATTTGTGGAAGAATATAGAAAAGCGTCCGGCTTTGGCTGTGATGTTGTCGATGTTATGGCTAATGTTAGTTACGGGGATAGCTTTTTTTTGGCATTTGGGAAGCATTAGCTTGATTGATGAGACTGAGCCGCTGTTTGCGGAAGCTTCTCGCCAAATGTATGTCACTGGTGATTGGATTACGCC
>JBHJOU010000248.1:0-6206 GCA_050329355.1 Rivularia sp. (in: cyanobacteria) | reverse complement strand
GGAGATGCTGCTACGGGATTTGCGAAAAACAACATAGAAGCAATTAGTAAAGGTGAAGCAAATAAAACAAGTTTTGCGATAATCATAATTTATTGATTACATAGATTATATTTTCGGTTTAGACCCATGATATCTTGATATTTGCTGAGATGACAGCTACTATTTATCGACTTATTGCACAAATCTCTGTTCCCGTTGACAGTTATTGGTTGATAGTTGTTGGTTGTTGGTTGATATTTATTTCTCCCCATCTCCCCATCCCGCTGTTGCCTTTAATACTTTCCCCAAATTAATAACTCACCATTTTCTCCCCCAGCGGCGATTTTACTTTCTTGAGGGTGCCAATCTATGCAGGTAAAACCGTCTTTAACACCTGTAATAACTTGTGAAACTTGAGAATTTTGCCATAAACATAACCAACCATCACTACCAGCAGAAGCGAGTAAAAAGCTGTTGGGAGCAAAATCAATAGCTTGAATAATATCAGCATGATTAGTTAAAATTGTTGCTTCCCAGTCAGAGTCTTCACCAGATTGTTTTTCCCACAATACAATACCATCAACGCTACAACAGGCAAGTAAAGGCGCACCATTTTCAGAATTAATCTGTGACCATGCAATGTCACGAATTTTACCCGGAAAACCCTGCATAATCCACGGACTGGGTTCATCTTCAAAGATTAACTGTTGAGTTTCGACCACTGCAATAGTTTTATCGATATTACCAGAAGCCAGATATTTTCCATCCCCAGACCAACCCATGGCTAAACTTGTGGAAGGAATATCTAAAATGTATGGTTGTTCGTCCCAAGAATGAGTATTCCAAACTTTTACACCGAGATGTCCGGCGATCGCAATATAATCGCCATCATTTCGCCAATCAATAGCCAATGGGGAAGAGTTATCAAAATCTAAAGTCGCAACAAAATCACGGGTATCAGCATCCCAAATTTGGATTTTACGTCCCAAAACAAAAGCCAAATGATTGTATTTCGGACTCCAAGCCAATTTATCAACCCAAGCAGGTGCATTTTCTAAAGTGGTGATTAACTCGGTTTCTCTCCAGATTTTGACTTGTCCATTTTGTCCACCAACTGCGACAAATTTACCATCGTGGGAAAAAGCAAGGCAATCTATAGATTCACCATTACCAGATTGCAAAGTAACTAAATCGTCATTTTGCCAAAATACCACTTCTCCAGCAGCAGAAGTTGCAGCCAAAACATCCCCTTGGCTTGACCAAGCAACAGCAGTAACGTAATCTGAGAGAGTTTGTGATGATAGCAATTTAAATTGCTCGGAGTTGACGGTAGATTGGGGCATGGGATTTTAGATTTTGGATTTTGGATTGAAAAGTTAGGAGTTAGGAGTTAGGAGTTAGGAGTTAGGAGTTAGGAGTTATGAATTAAAATTTCTTTTTTTCAGAAAATCTCCTGTATTCCATACTCCCATAACCAATTACCAATTCCCAATTACCAATTCCCAATTCCCAATTACCAATTCCCAATTCCCAATTCCCAATTACCAATTCCCAATTCGCAATTCACACAATACAAGCTTTAAATTCTTCTCTTAACTTGGCTTCATCAAGATTGCGTCCGATGAATACCAGTTCATTTTTACGGGTTTCGTTTTCCTTCCAAGGACGATCTGCTCTACCATCTAATAACATATGCACTCCTTGAAAGACAAAGCGGTTTTCTTCTCCAGCAATATTTAAAATTCCTTTGGTGCGGAAGATATCAGGACCTTGAGTTTGTAATAAATTACCTAACCACTTATCCAATTTATCACCATCAAGTTCACCTTTCTCTACTAATGCAACCGAATAAACGCTTTCATCGTGTTGGTGAGCATCTTCACCCAAAAAATCCGGATCGATTTCCAAAGCACGATTTAAATCAAAGGCTTTTACACCCAATAATGCATCCATTTCCAACTGTGCATCTTGGGTACGATAAACTTTTGCGATCGCATTCATTCCCCGAATTCTATTTTCCAATTCTTCTAATTGCTCGTTCGTGACTAAATCTGTTTTATTAATCAAAATTACGTCAGCGAAAGCGATTTGTTCTTGAGCTTCTTCTGCATCCCAATGTTGCCAAATATGCTTAGCATCAACTACAGTTACCACAGCATCGAGTAACAATTGTTCCCGCATATCTTCATCAACAAAGAATGTTTGAATTACTGGTGCGGGGTCAGCTAAACCCGTAGTTTCAATGACTAAATGGTCAAATTTGTGACGACGCTTCATTAAATTACCGATAATCCGCATCAAATCACCGCGAACAGTACAGCAAATACAGCCATTATTCATCTCAAAAATTTCTTCATCAGTATCAATAACCAATTGATTATCAATACCCACTTCCCCAAATTCATTGACTATGACTGCGACTTTCTTACCATGTTCGTGAGTCAGAATCCGATTTAGTAAAGTTGTTTTTCCTGCTCCTAAATACCCAGTTAAAACTGTTACTGGTACTAAGCCTGTTTCTGTATTCATCATATATTTCTCTCAAATGTTTGACACAAATAATATACAAAAAAAATTTGGTGTTGCTTTTGATTATGTATAACAATTTATAATCATATAACTAAAATAACACCTTAATTTTCAACATCTTAATAAAGAGTCAATTATTACTAGGTTATGTCGGTAATAATTTCCAAAAAACTATAATAATCCGGTTTGATTATTGAATAAATTCACAAATTGGTAGATATCGGTAGAGTCCCTTGATAACGTATCACAGCCTTATCTTCTCAGGGTAAGTAAGAATCTACCGACTCACAGTAGTTGTCAAAAAAGGTAAAATCACCTCAGCTATATCATCGGGGAATTCCTCATGCATTCCCAAAGAGCCGGGAAGTAGCACGCTCTCGACTCTGGGTAAAGCTGCGATGGCTTCCATTTCTCGTCGCGATGATTTTGGTGAAGACTCACCAATTACCACCATAATCGGTATTGACATCCCCCTAATTAATCCTAGTAAATCGTTTCTATTTTTTGTCAAGTCAAGATTCCCAGTTACAAAAGCCGCAGGAGCGAATCTTCCTCCCGGTTGCTGGGTACTTTCCCATTTATTCTGGATAAATTCCGGAGTTAATTTTTCCGCATCCACGTAAACGTGACGACGATACATGAATTTTAAAAATGACGGTAACGTGTTGAGTTGATAAAGAATTTGACCAACTAGTGGTAATCTAACCGTTTCCTTGAATAAATTCCGTACTATTCCATTCATTCCCATCACCGCAAACGGACCTTGCCAAGTTGGTGCTACTAACACTATCCGGGAAAATACGGTAGGATATTTATCTGCTAACCATAAAACATAAGGCGCACTATGACCAGCAGCTATTACAGCAACCGGCTTTCTGTCAAAAGTTGTCAAGACAAAATCTTCAATAAAGTCTCTGTATAAAGCAGGACTATAATCGGCTCTCGGTCGTCCAGAATCTCCAAAGCCGGGAAAATCCACCGCGATCGCCTTATATTTAGCAGAAAGTCGTTTAGCAAGCCCGCTCATTTCCGCACGTGTAGAAACGGTGCTAAATGCAGGAAGCAGTAAAACAGGAGAACCTTGGCCCAAAGATTCATAAACTATAGGAAAATCTTGGTCTTCCCTATTCCATAAAAATTGTTCTACTACTCCCCCAATCCGCACGGGATAAGAAGTAGATGAAATGTCTGTTTTCATACAAGTAAATCCCTGATCAGGTTAAAGAGTGAAGGTCAAAGGTTAAAGGTTAAAGGTTAAAGGTTAAAGGTTAGAGGTTAAAGGTCAAAGGTTAAAGGTTAAAGGTTAGAGGTTGAAAATTGGTAAATCTATTTTACCGTTGTCTGTGGTTTAATTAGATGCAGGTTGTTGAGATTCTAATGCTTTTTTCTGCATGGTTTTAAAAATATTATAGAAACCATTAGCACGAGAAGGGGTTAAACTGACATTTAAACCAGTTTCTTGAATAAAATCTGGGGTTAGTTGAACAATTTGTGTCGGTGTTAATCCATTTAACCCTTCAATTAAAAGTGCTACTAAGCCTTTAGTTAATTGAGAATCTGAATCAGCTTGAAAAGTTACTTTGTCATCATCTAAAGAAGCAATAACGAAAACCTGAGAAACGCAGCCAGGAACTTTATTTTCAGCTATTTTGCCCGATTCTGGAAACTCAGGAAGTTTTTGACCATACCAAATCAACTGTTCGTAACGTCGCTTGGGATCAGAAGCACGTTTGAAGCGTTGGACAATTTTTGCAAGAGCGGGTGGTAAAGAATCTAAAGAAGAGGACATTTTACAGACGAATAATAAAGCTCATCTCTTCGAGTGTAGATTATTTGAGAGCGATTAGAGCAATTATCAATTCTCAGTTGTTTGTAGAGTCGAGAAGTCGGGTTTTTAAGATAAATATCTCTCAGAGCTTTACAAATCTAGTAAAAACCCGACTTCTTAGCTTTTAAACTAAAGGAGGTAAACCGCGTATTTGACGTAAAGCATTTAAGCAAGACGGACAATCGCAACCAAATAAAACAACAGAAGCATCGCTTTCTTCTTCAGTAAATTCTAATGCAGGTAATTCATCAGAATTTGAATCATTTTGTCTATTTAAGCGAGTACAACCCAAACTTGGATTTGCTACAGCTACAGGTGCTTTTCGTCCGCAAGAAAACTGACTAGGAGTAGGATTTACTGTTTGATTAGCGCTAGCTGGCTGAGTAAAAACTGCCATTGACACTATAGACGAAAACAAAATAGGGCTGGAAAGTAACGTAAGAAAAAATTTTTTGTTCATTTATCTGACAATTGTTGTAACTAGGGAAGCTTTAAGACTTTAATTTTTTCACATTCATTGGTAGCTGCTCAGTAGATTTTATACAATACTACTCGTATCTACCAGATGACGCGAAAATAGACGTTTATTCGCAAGCAAAGACAAAGTAGAAATTCAGTTATAATCCTTAACCTTCGGAATTGCTTCACCCTGAAAATTTTTATTTTTTTAATTTGGTAACAGCACAATTGGAAGTGAAAATAGTTTACCGAATAATTGCACAGTCAACGATAACAAAAGATAAGTTGAAATTTATAGTAAGTTTAAGCCATCGACTGGCTTTATATTAGTCAAGTTCCCTACCAATTAAGGAAAGGATGGGGGGATGGGGAGACAAGGGGACAAGGGGATGGGGAGAAATAAATAACAACTGTCCACTGTCAACTGTCCTCGTGGTTTCCTCACTACCCCTACAGGGTCTACAATTCCTTTGTAGATTTAAAAGTAAAAAGTAAAAATATGGCTAATCAAGGACTTATACCAGTTGTTGTCAATGGTGCTGCGGGGAAAATGGGTAGGGAGGTAATCAAAGCTGTTGCACAAGCACCGGATATGAATTTGGTGGGTGCGATTGATACCAGTCCCGAACATCAAAATAAGGATGCAGGAGAGTTGGCTGGTTTGAGCGAAGCTCTGGAAGTTCCTATTACTAACCAAATGGAACCGATGCTAGCATTTGCTGCTCAAGAAAGAGAACCGGGAGTTGTCGTTGATTTTACCCATCCAGATTCAGTATATGATAACATTCGTAGCGCGATCGCCTATGGTGTTCGTCCTGTGGTTGGGACTACTGGGTTAAGTCCGGAGCAAATTCAAGATTTAGCAGATTTTGCCGATAAAGCTTCTACTGGATGTTTAATTATTCCTAATTTTTCCATTGGAATGGTATTACTCCAACAAGCAGCAATTGCAGCATCGCAGTATTTTGACCACGTTGAAATTATTGAACTGCATCACAATCAAAAAGCTGATGCACCCAGCGGCACCGCAATTAAAACCGCTCAAATGCTCGGAGAATTAGGTAAAACCTACAACCAAGCTATAGTAAATGAAACAGAGAAAATACCAGGAGCGCGGGGAAGTCAAGCTGATGAAGGAATTAGAATTCATAGTATTCGTTTACCTGGTTTAATTGCTCATCAAGAAGTGATTTTTGGCTCACCCGGTGAAATTTATACCTTACGACATGATACCAGCGATAGAACTTGTTATATGCCAGGAGTATTACTAGCAATTCGCAAAGTTCTTCAGCTAAAGTCGTTAGTATATGGATTAGAGAAGATTATTTAATCTCAAAATCGGAAACTTGTCATAACTCTCGAAGAGCAACGCAGTGACCGAATAATCCAAAATCCAAAATCTAAAATCCAA
>JBHJOU010000320.1:0-2317 GCA_050329355.1 Rivularia sp. (in: cyanobacteria) | reverse complement strand
ACCTTCAAGCAGCTTTGTATTTCTTGCTCTGTCAGGCTTTCACCCAATGTAGCAATGATTATTTTACACAACTGTTCTTGGGAAAGTACATTCTGCATGATTTCCGTACCTCCACTGCTCCAATTATTAATTTGTCAAAATTTAAATAACCAACAACCGATGTTGTCTACGACGTACTTTGATTACAAGTTACAAATTAAACACTTTTTGAAAATAAATATTTACATAGACATATAACTATGTAACTGTTAAATATATTACCACTCTTGTAACCGTTCAAAGCCTGAATTAGTCGCTTTTTCAATCGCCGAATATATTGCTTATTGGCAATTTGAAGTCTAACAATAGGAGGATGACAGCATTCACCAACTTGAGATATACAAGCCGAACCACTGCTATACCTTAACATCGGCTGAAAACAACCTAATATTTGACAGACTTGAGCTTGAAATTGGTCAACATTCGTCAGCAATATCATTTCAATTAGCCGACAATATTCTATACGTACAACAGCGCGTATTTTTTGTAATAAGTTTTTCTGCCTACAAGCAGGTACTAACTTACTTTCTACGAAATTGTAGCTCGTAAAAGCTTGTGAGAAACTAAATTGATATGACATAATCTTTATAAGTTGCCTTAAATAGCCGCGCATTGCTGTAGGTTCCCTGCCAAGGTTTTACAGCTTTGCCAATTTGCTTTATTGTTGCAACTAACCTCGGAAGCCTTTCCCTCTAACATTACGAGTGTTTAGGGGGATTGTTCCTGGGTTAGTACGAATGAATCGGTGCTTTTTTATGCTGTTTCATCGGATTTTTTGATCAACTCAGTTATTGATAGTCTCCCGCTCTATTAAATAATTTTGACTCTGCTGATAACCAAAAAGTCTCGATTGCAAATTTTGGTTAAATAATAAGGATTCTACGGTTACTTAGATTGATTGTTCAGCTTTTTTTTAACTTTTTTATCTTGCAAGTGAACCACCAAGGAAACCTTATTATTCAAACCGATCAAGTTAACTTTCATCAAGAAGGGTCTGAGCCTTTATTTTCTAAGTCTTTCACGAATTACATTTAATTACACAAACGCATTGCAACCTCCTCTGATAACTTCCCTAATAAATATATAGGTATTTTTTTCTTGGTTTATGCACTATGGCATTACTTAATGACCTACATAAATAATTAATATGCATCTACAGACCACTTAATATATGAACCTTTGAGAGACTAAGCTTACTTTTGATGCTCTACTTAACTCCGTCAAATATTTCCTGGTCATCATAGCTAAAACAAGCCGATACTTCAGAAGTTGTAAGCTCTATAAAGCTTGGTAGAAACCATGGGTATTATATATGTACCAATATATAGTTTGCAACCAAGTCATATCAGCCATTTGTGACTGTTGTTTACAACTCTAGGAGCTAAAGTTGATTTGCAAAGAACTGAGAAGAAGTTGTATTCACTTCTTTTTCAATCAACTAAAAAATACGGATATCCAGGAAAAAATACTACAACTTTAAGTGATTTTCCTGAGTTTAAGCTTTAGTTATCTAATACTCCAAAATAAATTAGTTAATCTTGATAAATCAACAATTCATAAATATTTACGAATTGAAACCATGAATATCAGCCGTCCTAATAGACTTAGGAGAGTGTATTTTACCGAACTTGCCTGTCAATAGGGATTCTATATTCAATAACTTACTACCGAATCTGGAATACATCAAAGACTGTTTTCCCTAGAGAATAGTAGTTCCTCACACCTTTTAGGAACCTACCGTAACTAATAATAAATTATCGAACATTCTGTCAAGAGTTTATCATATAAAAAAGCAGCTATCATCAAAAAACTACATTATCTTCATGAAAACTTTAAAATAAAGCCAGTCTTAATTTATGATTAAGATTAGAACTCTATATCAGAAAGTAAGTAACCTACTTGCCTAAATGATTATTCAAATAAAACTATAAAAATAATTAACAATAAAATATACATATATAGATATCCATAAAAAGTTTCTAAATTTAACAATTCAAGGTAGTTTTTTTTCTTTTTAGCTAGAATAATTGTCTAGCAAGTTGCTATATAGTTGACATCTATCAAAAGTAATATAAAAGGTATTTAATAAATGACATCTATCATAAGTAATAGATTTCTAAAGATGAACAAAAATATTTTGTCCTGCTTACTAAAATTGTTTTATGGCGGTTTTCACTTGGATGCAATACAAAATTGACCTCACCCCGCCCTCTGGCCACCCCTCTCCTTGATAAGGAGAGGGGAAGGGGGTGAGGTTTTAGTGTATTGGACTCAACTG
>JBHJOU010000399.1:0-7229 GCA_050329355.1 Rivularia sp. (in: cyanobacteria) | reverse complement strand
TCAGCTACAAATCAGTTCTCGTCCCGCTCGTCGTCCATCGGGTAATAAGGGCTTAAGTGGTTTACGGGCGATTCCTTGGGTATTTAGCTGGACGCAAACCAGATTTTTACTACCTGCATGGTATGGAGTCGGTACAGCGTTACAAGAATTTTTAAACGAAGCTCCCGACGACCACATACAGTTACTACAATGCTTTTATAGAAAGTGGCCATTTTTCAAGATGGTGATTTCTAAAGTAGAAATGACCTTGGCAAAAGTCGATTTACAAATGGCTCGACACTATGTAGAGGAACTATCCAAACCCGAAGATAAGCAGCGCTTTGATGGGGTATTTAACCAAATTTCCAGCGAATACTACCTGACAAAAAATTTAGTCTTACAAATCACCGGACACGAAAGACTTTTAGATGGAGATCCAGTTTTACAGCGTTCGGTACAGCTAAGAAATGGTACTATTGTACCTCTAGGATTTATTCAGGTATCCTTACTCAAACGTTTGCGGCACAGCAAAACCAGCGCAAGCTCTGGAGTAATCCACTCGCGTTACAGCAAAGGAGAATTGCTCAGAGGTGCGCTGTTAACTATTAACGGAATTGCGGCTGGGATGAGAAATACTGGTTAAATAAAGGTCAAAGGTCAAAGGTTAAAGGTTAAAGGTGGAGAGTTAGTTGACAGTTGACAGTTTATTTTTCCCCATCTCCCCATCTCCCCATCTCCCCATCCCCTTGTCTTCATAATGAGTAAACAATCATCACGAAAAAGATTACTAATCTGTACTTTCTTAGCCCTTGCATCTGGCTTTTTCGGCGGTTATGTTGGAGGACAAATTAGTATACAAGCTCACAGTCAAAATTGTCAAAACCAGCGTTGGGACTTATTAAAAGCTGGTTGTAAATTCGTAGTTGCACCGGGTGCAATGTGGCAAGGTAGCACTACGGGAATTTGGACTGGAAGTGTTTTGGGTGCCTTTTTCGGTGGGTTAGTAACTCGAAAGGAGTAAGAGATGGGGGATAAGGGGATAAGGGGATGGGGGATAAGGAGATAGGGAGGTGGGGGGATAGGGGATAGATAATTATTAACTCATAACTTCCAATTCCCAATTCCCAATTCCCAATTCCCAATTCCCATCTTGTCAAGTCAAGTGCTGGGGGATATATAGACTGTTCCAGTTTTTCCAAGAATTGCTGTTGGTGTCGAAGCATTGCCACGAACCATTTTTTGATTCTTGATAGCAAAATAAAGTGCGTTCGCCGGCTTGTAGGTTATCGGTAAAGTAATAGACTATTTCTCTAAAAGGATAAGTTTTGCGGCTTAACCGTTTTGCTACAGCTTGGTTGGGACATTCAACAATAAACACTGGCTCGGAATCTATGTAGCCTAATGAGAAGATGCACATCCGCAGAATAGCTCGCAGCCAGCTTTCAGAAGTGCCAAAATATATATCGACAATTGTATTGCTTAAAGCCCTTTCTAATCTACGGTTTTTTTGTTCGGGAATCGGATGCTCTGACATAGCGTCACCATATTGCTATAGCATTGCTTTGAGATTAAACTATAGACCCGATTCCTGACAAGTGCATACGGAAAATTACGGCATCTCAATGTTAATGTTAAGGTTTAAGTTTAGTAGCGGTACCGTTAACTGGTAAAATTTAACTTTAATAAATTAAATCAGAAAATAAAAATTCTTTGCTATGACTGCTCAAACGAATCAAATGAATGAGTCAACTAAGGGTGCTGATGCTGTTGACGAAGCTATTGCTCAAGGAATTGATTTGGATGGTTCTGCTATTGAACCTGCAAAATTAGATTTGTACAATAAAGTCATGGGATTGGAAGGGGATAGACAGCGTAGTGGTGTAAAAAATACGATGAGGTCTCGTATAGTTAGAATTGGAGCTAAACATATTTCACAAGCTGAACTTAATCAAATGCTTGAAGAAGCCGATTTTGCGCCTTTGAAGGAAAAAGAAATCGCTTTTTATTATGGTGGGAAGTAAGATAATTGATTTTGGAATTTGGATAAAATAACTATTCCCTTTTCTGGTATAGGTAATTTTAGAGCGAAAAGGGAGTATTTTTTCTTTAAATTTATGTTATGTCAAAATAATATTTGACACTTCACATATGGTGGGTAACGCTACAAAACTTATCATTATGTACAAAATTTGTGAAAGTGTCTATTGAAAAAAATAAATGTTTTTGCGTAAAAGTTGCTCTTAGGGGAAGATACCAGAATAGACTTTACTAAACGCATTGATGACCAGTGATTTTCAACAGAGAGATAATGCTCTCAATCAACAATTACAGGGGTTAGTCGAAGAAATAAAGCAATATTCGGCTAATGATGATAGTGCGATTATCCGAGTTAAACGACGGATAGCTTTGAATAAGTTTGTTAACGCTATTGGAAATTCTGGACGATTGAGCAAGCAAACTCAATGGTCGGGATTGCCTAATTATGAAGATTATTATAATGAAGCTTTGCAGCTAACTTTTATGGAAATATGCAGCAAAATTGACGAGTATAATTCACGATACCTAGTCATGGCGTGGGTGAATAAAATTTTTCACTGGCGATTTATTGATGTGGTGAACAATGAGCGGAAAAAAGGACTGACTAAGGTTCCGAAAGGGGAAAAAATATCTCCAGTTTTATCTTTGGATGATATCAACAAAGAATTACCTTCGGAGAATCAAATATCTCAAGAAGAGACTATTAAAATAATTATCAAAAAAGACCCGGATAAGTATTTAATTAGTCAATATTTAAAGGGTTATCCTAACGCTAATTTAAAAGTAATTTTGCTTTTTTTATTAGAAGGAAAAAAATGGAAAGAAATTTCTCAAGAGTTGGGTGTACCTTTGACAACAGCTTCTAGTTTTTACCAACGCCGAATGCATAAAATAATCGACTATCTAAAGAAGTATATATAGAAGTCAATTAATTCGGATTCTCTTAATTTTTATCATGAACAGTACCACTCAAAAACTCAACTTTACTCTTCCGCTGTCTTTTGAAGCCCATTCAATGGCTCAAGAATTAGCATCGGCAATCTCTAATCAAGAAAAGCGTCAACACGTTTATCTAAATAGTTTGGCTGTATATACAGTAAATCATTATCTACACTGCATGGGGTTTAAGACTGATTATTTAGAAGGTGACAGTCGCAATCCTTTAAGTATTCAATTGATGAATGTTGCCGATTTAATAGTTAAGGATATTGGGAAATTAGAATGTCTTGCGGTTTTAAGTGAAGCGGAAGTTGTAGAAATTTCCCCGGAGGTTTGGGAAGATAGAGTTGGTTATGTATTTGTACAATTAAATGATTCCCTTAAAGAAGCAAAAATTTTAGGATTTACTCATAAAGCTGCGGCTGAAGTTTCTTTAAGTCAGTTACAGTCTTTGGAAGATTTTTTAGTTTATTTAACTGAACTTGAAGTAGTTGATTCCGTACAACTAGAAAAGACATCAAATATTGTCATTTTTAAACAATGGTTAGATGGAATTATTGATGCTAGTTGGCAACAAATTGAAGAGTTATTAAAACCTCAACAGTTGGGGTTAGCTTTTAAAAATCAGATGAGCGTGACACGAGGACAAAAAATTGATTTGGGGATGCATTTAGATAAAATATCTGTCGCTTTGGTAATGAAAGTGATGTCGCAACATCAAACGGAAGAAGTGGAAATTTTAACGCAAGTTTATCCTATCGGAGAAATGTGTTTACCGGAAGGAATTAAATTAATTATCAGCTCGGAGAAGGGAGAATCATTAGAAGTTGCTTCTAGAGAAGATGATAACTGGATTCAATCGCAGTTTACTGCTGAATCTGGAGAAAGGTTTAATATTACAGTTGTTTATGGTGATGCGGAGGTAACGAAGGAATTTGAAGCGTGAAATTAGGCAACGGATGTATGCTGGGTAACGGATGTATTTGTTTTAGATTTGTCCTAGGGAGAGGCTACGGGAAGGATTTTAAAATATATTTTGAATAAATTGTTAATCTAAAATCCCTTTTTTATCTGATATTTTTTCAAATTTTCTACTTCCAAATACATAAATCCACATAGAGACGTAGCTAGGCGTTACGTCTCATTTATTTAGTAATACTAAATTATTTTTAGATAAATTTACGTAAAATATTACCGAAACTACCGATAACATGATATAGCTTCCGGATAGTTGCGGTAACAAAGATGAAAAAGTTAGTTGTACTCAAACTGGATGGTGATTTTAACGAAGGATTTAGCGTTAGTTTAGAAATTGGTGAAGATGGTAAGCGTGCGACTGTGGAATTAAGCGACAATCAACTAAGATTACCTCCCATCGTCAAACTACCCGATATTTACCAAGAATGGTGCAGAAGCTATCGTGGTTTAGATGGATATCGAATTAAACCGAAGTTGGGGCAGTTATCAAATATAAAAGTTTCGTCTTTGAAAGAAGATTGTCAAACGAAAGCTGATGATATTAAGCTGATTTTGAATAAGTGGTTAAAAGCAGATTCGTTTTACCGCATCAAAGAAGAATGTTTAATACATTTGTCTCCCGACGATGAAATTCGGTTTATTATTCGCACTCCTGAATTCCAGTTACGAAAGCTTCCTTGGCATTTATGGGATTTATTTGATAGTTATCCGGGTGCTGAGATAGCTTTAAGTTGTTTTTCTGCTCGTCGTTTTTCTAGAAACTATCGTAATCGGGTACGAATTTTAATTGTTTTAGGTAATAGTGAAGGAATCAATGTTGCTGAAGATGAGCAGCTTTTAAAAGAATTTTGTCAAGATGCGGAATTAGTTATTTTAACTGAACCTTCAATATTAGAACTAAACGAACATCTTTGGGATGAAAAAGGCTGGGATATTCTTTTCTTTTCCGGGCATAGTCGAACGGAAGCAGCCCAGGGAATAATTTATATAAATAGCGTTGAGAGTTTAACAATAAAAGAATTAAAAGAAGGTTTAAAAACGGCGGTTAGGGGTGGATTACAGTTAGCTTTTTTTAATTCATGCGATGGTTTAGGAATTGCGGCGGAGTTGGAAAGTTTGCATATCCCGCAGGTAATTGTGATGCGGGAACCCGTTCCGGATAAGGTAGCTAACCAGTTTTTAAAGTACTTTTTTCAAGAGTTTACCGGGGGGAAATCCCTTTATAAATCGGTGAATATTGCTCGGAGAAAGTTACAAGGATTAGAGAAAAAATATCCCTGTGCGAGTTGGTTGCCTACGATTGTGCAGAATTTATTAGAAATACCTCCGACTTGGCAAAACTTGGGTGCGATCGCCAATTGTCCGTATTTGGGTTTGGCTGCTTTTAAGGAAAAGGATGCTGCTAATTTTTTTGGTAGGGAATTTGTAACGCGACAGTTAGTTTCAACGGTTAATAAAAAGCCGTTTGTTGCGGTTGTCGGTGCTTCGGGTAGTGGTAAATCGAGTGTTATTTTTGCGGGTTTGATTCCGCAGTTGAAGCAGGATAAGCGCGATTGGTTGATTATTGATTTTCGTCCCGGTAATAATCCTTTTGAATCTTTGGCGATTGGTTTATTACAAGGATTACCGCAGTTAGATCCCCTCCCTAGCCCTCCCCTTACGAAGGGGAGGGGACTGGATACTAATCACAATCGTTTGACGGAGTTGGAATTAGAAGTTGAGTTGAGAAACGGTAAAAACAGTTTAGAAAAAATAATCGAACCGTTTATTATTGGCAATCAAAAGTTACATTTAGCGATAATTGTAGATCAATTTGAAGAACTTTTTACTTTATGCTCCGATACGGAATCTCGCCATGTTTTTATTGATAATTTACTTAATTTAATCAAAGTTCCTGGCTGTAGTGTAATTATTACGTTAAGAGCGGATTTTTATGCAGAAGCTTTATCATATCGTCCTTTGGCTGATGCTTTGCAGGATGCTCAGGTAAATTTGGCTGCGATGGATGAGGAAGAATTGCGAGCAGCGATTGAAAAACCAGCGGGTAATTATAGTGTGAGTTTGGAGTCAGGTTTAAGTCAACGTTTAATTGATGCGGTGTTGCAATCTCCAAGTAATTTACCTTTATTGGAATTTACTTTAACTCAGTTGTGGGAAAAGCAGCAGGATGGTTGGTTAACTCACCAAGCTTATGAAGAAATTGGTGGTGTGGAAACCGCTTTGGCGAATCATGCGGAGGCAGTTTACACTCAATTGATAGCAGATAAAGAAAGGCTACAACAGATATTTATTCAATTGGTACAACCTTCGGAAAGAAGCGCGGATATTCGTCGTCTGGCAATTCGAGAAGAAGTGGGAGATTGGGATTTAGTAACTCAGTTAGCTGATGGGCGTTTGGTGGTGACAAATCGCAATTCAGTTACTGGAATGGAAACCGTTGAAATTATCCATGAAGCGTTAATTAAAAATTGGCGACGATTACAAAAGTGGATGCGAGAAGATGGAGAATTTCGGTATTGGCAAGAACAATTGCGGGTTTTGATTAAACAATGGGAAAAAAGCGATCGCGATGATGGAGGTTTGTTACGTGGTAAGCCGTTAATTGATGCCGAAGTTTGGTTATTACAGCGTTTAAATCAAATTAGTTCGGTTGAAGAAAGGTTTATTTATTTAAGTTTAGATTTACGCGATAGGGAAGCGCGAGAAAAGAAGACGACGAGAAGACGGGTTATTGTTGGGTTGGCGGGCGGTTTGATTGCTGCTTTAATATTAGCTGGAATTGCTATATTGCAATGGCAACGTGCTGAAGAGAAACGTCGGGAAAGTGAAATTAATCAGCTAAAAAATTTGAGTTTAACTGCAAAAACTTTATTAAATTCAGGAAAACAAGTTGAAGCGTTAAATTCTACTTTAGTTGCTAATAAAAAACTGATACAATTGAGCGATAATTTAAATGCAGAAACTCGGATAGACTTGTGGAGTTCTTTGCTAGAAAATTTTAATTCGATTCGCGAATATAATCGTTTAGTCAGTCATGATGCTGCGGTTAATAGCGTTGCTTTTAGTAATGATGGCAGGCTTTTGGCTTCTGGGAGTCAGGATAATACTATTAAGATTTGGCAACTAAATAGATCCCCCCAACCCCCCTTAAGAAGGGGGGCTTTATCCCCCCAATCTTCTTTAAGAAGGGGGGCTTTATTCCCCCAAACTCCCTTAACAGGGGGGGCTTTATTCTCCCAAACTCCCTTAACAGGGGGGGCTTTATTCTCCCAATCTTCTTTAAGAAGGGGGGCTTT
>JBHJOU010000601.1:0-2560 GCA_050329355.1 Rivularia sp. (in: cyanobacteria) | reverse complement strand
TAACTGTTGCGCGATCGCTGTATTATCAAGTCCGACTAATTTTGCTTGTTCTTCATCTATAGTCAATCCCAATTTGGGCAGAACTTCAGTCAAATCATCGCGTACATGAGTCACATTGGGTATCTGTGTTAAAATTTCCCTGACTTGAGCGCCTAATATTCGCAATTGTTGGATATCAGAACCATAAATTCGCATTTCTACGGGAGCATTAAATGGTGGCCCTTGCTCTAATTGTTTGACTAAAACCCGCGCTTGGGGAAATGAAACATCTAATTCTTCCTGTAAACTACGAATTAGTGACGTAACCCCTTGATCTGTATTTAGCTGCACCATTGCTTGAGCATAGTAAGCAGCATTTTGTATCCCGCCAGTAAAGTTATAGTAAAACTTGGGGGCATTTTCCCCCACAAACCAGTGAACTTCTTCGACTTGCGGCTGCTTAAGAATCAACTGACGAGCGCGGAGTACATCTTCACGAGTTTGAGCAATAGAAGTTTGAGCGGGAAACTCCACTTCAATCTGAAACTGATCGCGATCAAGCGAGGGAAAAAACTGTTCTGGTAGGGAACTTACATTCATAAAACCTACTACGGGCAGTATAAATGTTAAGACAACGGCAATTACAGGCTGTGCTGTAGTCCAACTTAAAGTTTTGCGGTAAATCCCACCTAAAAAAGCTGAAGAAAAACCTGCATTCCACCAAGCATCGGGATTTTTCAGTTTTGATAATAAAGATTTATGCGATTTATGGCTTACTCTCGAACTTTTTCCGATTCCACTTTGACCGGGGAACGCCGGTCGCCGCAGGCTCCGCCGTTGCACGGCGGAGTACCGGCGACTGAGAAAACGCCCCGCAAGTGCAGCAATTACTGTTAAAGATATCGCGAAAGAAGAAACCAGCGACATAATTACGCTCCAAGCAATAGAGCCAACGAATTCACCCGCTCCTCCCGGCAATAAACCAATTGGCAAAAAGGTAATCATAGTTGTCAAACTTGATGCTACCAGAGGAACTGTTAAATAATTAACTGTTTTTACCACAGCATCTTTAGGTGTTAAACCTGCTTTCAATTCAACTTGAATCTCATCTACAACTATAATTGCGTTATCAATTAACAATCCCAAGGCAATAATTAACCCCGAAACTGACATCTGGTGAATGGGAATATTAAATACTTGTAGCTCTCCAAATACTGCAAATACTGTTAATGGTAGTGCAACACCAACAATCAGAGAAGAGCGCCAACCCATACCCACAAAAGTTACAGCAACTACAAGAATGCCACTAAATATTAAGTTAGATATCAAGCTATCTAACCGTGTTTCTACATAGCTACTTTGGTCAAAAATCACTTCTAATTTAATTCCATTAGGCAATCTTGTTCGGAAATCATCTAATTGTTGATGAATTTTTTCCGCCCATAAATCAATCCGATTCCCAGATTCCATCAGCACTCCCAAGGCTACCCCTGGCTTACCACCAATCAAAGCCAAATCTGTAACTGGTTGTGTGATACCGCGAGTAACTCGCGCAATGTCTCCCAAACGGGTAAACTGTGCGTTGGTAGTCGAAGAAATCGGAATTTTACGAATTCGTTCAGCTGAATCAAGTTCCCCTTCCACCTCAATTGCTAAAGTATTATTTGGGCTGCGAAGTTGTCCGGCGCTGTTTTTGGCATCACTTTGTTGTATCTGTTGCGATAATTGTTGAGCATTTAATCCGACTGCGGCTAAATCAGATGGATTAATTTCCACAGTTATTTCCTCTGAAGGAAAGCCAAATTTATCTACTTTCTCGGTTCCATCTACCCCTCGAATTTGCACATCAAGTTCTGAGGCAAAGCGGCGTAAAATGGCATAATTAGGTTCATTTTCTCCTTGCCAAACCAAAGATGCAATTACAGGATAGGCTCGTGTTTCTGCTCGCTCTAAATCTGGTGCCAATACTCCAGGTGGAAATTGCACTGTTGCATCTGCTAATCTATCCCGCACCCGCGTCCAAATTGGTTCGGCATCAGTTACAGCATCTTTTAACTCAACCGAAATTGTAGATAAACCAACCCTTGAATCAGAGGTGACAGTTGTAATTTCTTCAATTTCAGATATTTCTGACTCGATAACTTCTGTTACCAAGGCTTCTACACGTTCTGCACTAGATCCAGGAAATATAGTTGTAATTACAGCAGTCCGCGCAACTTGTGTTGGGTCTTCTTGACGTGGTAATGATTGATACGCTGAAAAACCCCACACAAGTATTAATACCATACTTAGAATCAGCAGGCGGATGTTACGAAAAAATGGGAGAACCATAATTAAAAGTTAGGAGTTAAGAGTTATGAATTAATAATTAGGAATTAATAATTAGGAATCAAAAGTTAATAAATTTTGGATTTGAGGTTAAAAGTTAGAACCTAAGAGTTGAAAATAAATATTTCTCCCCATCTCCTTGTCTCCCCATCTCCCTATCATTCCCCAATCGGACGCACAATCTGACCGGGAACTAAGCGATGAACACCGTCAGCAACAATTCTGTCTCCCTCTTGCAAGGTACCGCGTACTA
>JBHJOU010000680.1:0-4103 GCA_050329355.1 Rivularia sp. (in: cyanobacteria) | reverse complement strand
TACTCAAATCCTCGATATATTATTGTACCATTCGTTAAGCAGCAATCTTAAGCAGGATGTTTAATTTAGCATATTTATCTATTTTTTGTTCTACTGCTTGACGATAAGCCTCTAAATTGCGGACATCTGCTGTTTTTTTTACACAGCCTTGCAAATGATTTCGGCATCTTCTCGGTTGTTGATTATGAATCATCGCAATATCCGACTACTTCCCAGGATAATCTAACTTTTGTGCGGGTATTTGCTGTAGATTTGCTCTAAATTCTTTATTTTGTGTCATTTTTTTATGAGTTTTTCTGAGATTTTGGTTCGTAAAAAGCATTTACTTCTATACTTGGTTAAGTAATAGGGAAAATCTATTTAAGAAAAGTTTAAAAGCCAGAACAAAATATGAAGTATAAATTATCGTTCATACTCCATGTTTTAGTTTATTCTTCCTAATAAAGGATGAAGTATTGCAACTTCATCCTTTTGCTATTCTTATGCAGTTACTTTTTGCTTAGACCAAATTCCATTTTCATCTTCCTCATACTGTTGGTGAATTGCATTCCAAGCAGCTTCTTCGGCTTTACTTTCATCCTTGGTTTCATCTAGTACAGAATTGTAGCGTTCGATGAAAGTTTTTTGAGCGGTTTCTGATAAATGAGAACGTACTTCAGGGGCTAAATCTTCAGCGCTATTACAGTTACCAGAACAAGCACGAGGTAAGGTAACTTCACTAGTATGAGTTTCTTCGCCACCAGCACTCTGGAGGAGCAGTGAAATTTCTCCGGCTTTATCAGCAGGTACTTCTGCCATTACAATAAACTCACCAGCTTTCAAGCGAGTTTGGTAAACAGCAGCTTTCTCTTCAGGCATTCCCAAAGTTGCTAATACTGAAGCTAAACCTGCACCAGCACTACCAGCTAATGCACCACTTGCGGCTCCTAAAAGCGCTCCACCGATGGGACCTGCTGCTACAACCGAACCTACGAAGGGAATAAACAGCACTCCTACACCAGAAAGTAAACCTAAGAAGGAGCCAAACAAAGAACCAAAGACTGCTCCTGTTCTCAATCCACCTAAAATTACGTCTTTCTTGGTAATAAAACCTGAAATTCTAGTTTCAGATTGAAAATTGTTACCCATTACCGAAATATGTTCGCGGGTTACGCCTCTATCTAACAAACGACGGACGACGTTTTCAACTTGTTCTTGCTGTTTAAAAACACCTGAAACAGTACGTTCTGCTTTATATTCTGACATATCGATTCCCCTGTATGAATGCAATTCACGAATATGAGTTAAAAATGGGATTTGCTGCTTCTAATTAACACCTACAGCAGTTTTTTGAGGTGTTGTACCATCTGCTTGCAGAGATTCTCCTTCAATAAAGGAGCGCAGCATCCAAGCCATTTCTTCGTGTCCTTCCATTAATCCAGTAAGGAAATCAGCGGTTCCTTCATCGTGGAAATCATCAGCACATTTATCAATATGTTCGCGCAAATTACGGATAATCTGTTCGTGGTCATCTACCAATTTAGATACCATTTGAGTTGCTAAAGGTAGATTTTCTGGATTTTCTTTTAAGGATGTCAGTTGCATAAATCCTTCCATAGTACCAATAGGAAAATGACCCAAAGCACGCACACGTTCGGCGATCGAATCTATATTTGCAGTTAGGATTTGATAGTGTTCTTCCCACAATTCATGTAAAGAACGGAACTGAGGTCCGACTACATCCCAATGGTATTTTTTGGTTTTAACTAACAGTAAATAAGCATCTGCTAAATCATTGTTCAATAATTCGCAAACACCTTTACGTTGTTGTTCTGTCAGTCCAATATTAATGCTACGCATAATTTACTTTCTCTAATTTCTCTAAATTTAACTCTCCCTCAATTTGAACATATTTATTTTTTCAAAAAATCAATCAAAGGTGATAATCTCAGGTTAGATGTTAACGATAAATACCTAATACTTTTTATATAGTTCTGTCACAGGATTATGACCGGACAAAAATGTGAAAACACCAAATTAAGATGTATCAAATTTACACCTTTACATTAAAATATATAGCGGTTTTCAACTAGGTGTAATCCAAATAAAATTGGTAAAAACCGGGCGGACAGGGATGTCCACCCCACAATTTGAATGTATTCTACTCAACCGAAAACCGCTTCGGCGTTAAAAATTCTCACCATACACCGCTACATATGAGCGACTCAACAGCGCCCAAAATTAAGCAGCTGCTCCAATCGGTGTTTGACTGGATTCTAAAACTGCAACAATGCCATATCTGATTATTTCAAAAGTGGCGCAATTACTTCAATCCGAATCGTCTTTAATACCGTAGCAAAAGTATTATTAGATGCCCGACATAGAAATAAAAAGCCGTATTTATTGCAAATAAATACCTATTTTTTACCATAGCCAGTTGTAAAAACTACATTTTTTCCATTACAACTGGATTAGGATTTTTCGTTGAAAGATAAATTTTTAAAATCATTGCGATCGCACAAGTATATATACTCGTTTTATCAACCCATAAAAATCTTTTCGTGCAGCCCTTGACTCTAACGTTACGTCAGGCTTTAGCATCGAATTGTCTTGAAATTTAGATCAAATCAATTATGGAATTATCAACCTCAAATCTAGATTTATGAGAGTAATTCTCTCAACATTGCAAACTTTTCTATCACAATTCGATAATAAATCCATGTTCCCCGTCTCTCTCGTTCGAGCAAACCAATTTCGTACATTACCTTGAGATGATGACTTACCGTTGGTTGGGAAAGTCCCAAGGGTTTTACCAACTCACAAGCACAAACTTCTCGATTGGGTTGAGCTGCGATCAAACTCAATATTTGTAATCGTGCGGGTTCCCCCAATACCCGAAAAATCACAGATAAATCTACTGCTTGCTCCGGGGTGAGACAACCCGCAAGCAGGGAAGAGCAGCAAGTCTCTTTGGGTTTATATTTCTCCATACTTTATATATTGACATACATCAATATCCTTCGCTAAGATATCGACAAACTTAAATATTGATTAACATCGATATATGGAGGAACAAAATTATGTCTCGTTTGCAGTTGGCATTAAACGTAAGTGACATTGATGCGGCTATTGATTTTTATAGCAAGTTGTTTGGTACTGAACCTGTAAAACGTCATCCGGGGTATGCAAATTTTGCGATCGCCGAACCTTCGTTGAAGTTGGTGTTGTTTGAAAATCCCGGTGCAACTAGCAAGTTAAATCATCTGGGAATAGAGTTGGAGTCATCCGAGGAAGTAATGCAAGCAACGGAGCGTCTCAAACAATCGAACCTAAGAATTAAAGCTGAACCCCATAGGACTTGTTGTTATGCGTTGCAAGATAAAATTTGGGTATCCGATCCAGACGGTGATGATTGGGAAGTCTATACAGTTTTGGAGGATTCGAAAACCTTTGCTGGTGAAGAAACTCAAGCAAATGCATAGTAATTAGTAATGGGTAATTGTTAATTGTTGAGTGTTTCCGAACCAACTTGATTACAAGTGTTTAACCCTGGGAGCCGAAAAGCTCGCTAACCAATAGCGAGTTTTCCGGTATCTATATCTACAGGAATAGCCGCAAGTGTCACAAAACTCGGATGGTGCGTGACACTACAACCTTTATTATTACGTTCAAATTTTAATTAACTCTCTCAATTACAAATTTTCAATTAAAGAAATAATTTCTTGTAAATCGGTAATAAAATAATCGGCTTCCTGTTTAACTTTTTCTCTGATAGCATATCTACCAAAACCGATAAACATCTCAACAACAGATTTAGATTCTAAATCGCTGACACCATCACCCACAGCGACAATTATTCTTGGTGAATATCTATTGCGTAAACTTTTAACAATTTCGGGTTTACCACCGGAACGAGTTGAAGGATAATTACGATCAAAGTCGCGATAACTGCCATCCTCGTGAAAATAAAGGTCAACAGCTTCGATTAATTCCACACCAAGATAATCGGCTAAAGGTTTGATTGCTTGACGATAACCACCGCTTAAAATAACTGGTGTCCAACCTTGATTTTTCAAAGTTGTAATAATTTGCTTTGCGGAAGGTTCTACCGTTTCGATATATAA
>JBHJOU010000385.1:0-2006 GCA_050329355.1 Rivularia sp. (in: cyanobacteria) | reverse complement strand
GAAGCGGTAAGTGGAGTACCAGCAGCGATGATTTACGCTATCGGACAGATGACAGCTGGTTACTTATTTGCAGATGTACTGCTATTAATTAAACATCCTCAAGGCGATATTGCTCGTTTTTGCTTTACCACTTCGGTAAATCCGTTAAAAAATTCACCTCCTTATTATCTGTTAATGGCACTGACTCTTTTTGTCAAACCAGTAACCAAAGAAACCATTACTAGTATCGCTTTGGAAAAGCCAGACCCGATTATCATATCTCAAGGATTAGTAAAGTTACAGCAACTTTCCTTGATTTATCAACATCAAGGACGTTATAGTTTAACAGCCTTAACCCGTGAATATGCTTGGGCGCAATTAGCTGAAAATGCCGAATTTGAGCAACAATTACAAAAGCGTTGGATAAACTGGTATCTGAAATTTTCCGAATCATTTGGAGATAAAGACACGAAAGAATGGCATTTAAGCTATGAATATTTAGAACCCGAATGGGAAAATCTGCAAGCAGTATTGGAATGGTGCATTTCACAAGGTAGATATTCCGAAGTCAAAATTTTATGGGAGCGTATCAAAGGATATATTCATGTCCGTGGATATTGGGATGAGCGTTTGGAATGGAGTGCTTGGTTAATTGAAGCCGCAAAGCAAGCAGGGGATTTGGTAACAACTTTACAAGCAATGTGCGATCGCGCTTGGACTTTGGTAAGAATGCGTCAAATAGCTAACTTACAAGAAGCACAAGTATTATTACAAGAAGCTTGGGATTTACGTCAAGATCAAACGGTAAATTTTCAGTTAGAGTTAGCTGCAAGCATGGTGATTTTGCACATTCATCTTGCACAATTGCAGCAAGCACAAGAATGGTTGACAATCAAACAACAGCTATTAGAAAAAACTAAACTTAGTGATTCCGAATATGAGGAACAGCAAGTTCAGATTTTGTATTACCAAGGACAGATATTTTATCGAGAAAAAGATTATCAACAAGCACAAAAAATCCTTGAAGAAGCATTGTTGAAAGCACAACAAATAAAATGGCAGAAAGCAACCGCAGCTATTAGCAACTGGTTAGCAGATATTGCATTAATTAATGGTGATTTAGTAGAAACAAGAAGATTATTAGAATTTAGTTTACCAATGGCACAAAAGCACAAAGATAAGCGGATTATTGCTTTCCATAAAGCAACATTTGCTAAATTAGAAAAAACTTGTGGAAATGAGATTGAAGCGCACAATTTAGCGAAAGAAGCCGCAGAAAGTTTTGAAGGGCTAAAAATGAGTGCAGAAGCCGAAGAAATGTATGCTTTATTTGATAATTGAAGCGATAGGTATTGGATATTAGGTATTTTAAATTCTATTAATAACCTAATACCAATTCCCCACCATGAATTGAAACGGATTTTACCAATTACCATAATTTAGTAAAGCATTAGGAATAATAGGTAAATCAGCGCAAGTAGCAGGATTAGTATTAATCGGTAAATCAGCGCAAGCCGCAGGGTTTGTATTAATCGGTAAATCAGCGCAAGCCGCAGCATGAATTGATGTGCTTTCCAAAACTCCTGCTCCAAATATATTTTCAAACAAAGCTTTAGTAGTGTTAAAAGCTTGTTTGTGAGTTTGATGTATTTCTGGATTTGTTTCGCTATCAAACCCAGAACAATGATTTAAAAGATAACCAAATAAATAATCACAATCTTGAATATACTTGAGTAAATTAACTTCTATATGAGCGTGCCAAACTGCATCAATTTCTTGAGTAGGAACCAATCCCGCAGCCGGATAAATTGACTTGAGATACAAGAACAATTTATAGTGATTAATTACCGATTGTGTTTTCTCCGCAGTCCATCCATACTCAAACATCAGCTTGTTTTGAATTGTCTGTAAATCCAAGTTATTCACCTTATCAAAAAAAGTGACAATTCTCATTGATTTAATCACTCCAATAAAAGTATGAGGAAAGATGATTTAGACCGTTTTATCTCTCCTATTGATTTATCAGG
>JBHJOU010000509.1:0-4997 GCA_050329355.1 Rivularia sp. (in: cyanobacteria) | reverse complement strand
AGCCGAGTTGTAACCCAAGGAGTGCAGCGATCGCCAAATCGAGCGATGTTGCGAGCGGTTGGTTTTGGAGATCAAGATTTTACCAAGCCAATTGTAGGTATTGCCAATAGTTTTAGTACTATCACACCCTGCAATATGGGCATAAATACCCTGGCGCAAAGGGCTGAGAAGGGTGTTCGCGATGCTGATGCCATGCCGCAGATGTTCGGTACAATTACGATTAGCGATGGTATTTCCATGGGAACTGAAGGGATGAAATATTCCCTGGTATCGCGAGAAGTAATTGCCGATTCCATTGAAACCGTTTGTAATGGACAAAGTATGGATGGAGTACTTGCCATCGGTGGTTGTGATAAAAATATGCCCGGAGCAATGATTGCGATCGCTCGCATGAACATCCCGGCAATTTTTGTTTACGGTGGTACAATTAAACCCGGACATCACAACGGTGAAGATTTAACTGTTGTCAGTGCTTTTGAAGCGGTAGGTGAATACAGCGCTGGTAACATCAAAGAGGATCAACTTTTAGCAGTCGAGAAGAATGCTTGTCCCGGTGCGGGTTCCTGCGGGGGAATGTATACTGCAAATACTATGTCTTCTGCTTTTGAAGCTTTGGGTATGAGCTTACCTTATTCCTCGACAATGGCAGCAGAAGATGCAGAAAAAGCTGATAGCACGGAAAAATCGGCTCAAGTCTTAGTGGAAGCAATACATCACAAACTTTTACCCCATCAAATTATTACTCGTAAATCCATAGAAAACGCCATTTCCGTAGTTATGGCAATTGGTGGTTCCACAAATGCAGTATTGCACTTTTTGGCGATCGCCAATGCTGCGGGTGTGGAATTGAATATTGATGACTTTGAAACTATCCGCGCTAGAGTTCCAGTATTGTGTGATTTAAAACCAAGTGGTAGATATGTAGCCGTAGATTTACATAAAGCAGGCGGCATTCCCCAAGTGATGAAAATGCTGCTGGCTCATGATTTACTCCACGGTGACTGCATGACTATCACAGGTAAAATTATCGCCGAAGTCTTGGCTGATATCCCCGAAGAGCCATCTACAGACCAAGATGTGATTCGTCCCTGGTCAAACCCCATGTATAAACAGGGACATTTAGCTATCCTTAAAGGTAACTTGGCTACCGAGGGAGCAGTTGCGAAAATTAGCGGTGTGAAAATGCCCAAAATAACTGGTCCGGCAAGGGTATTTGAATCCGAAGAATCCTGCTTAAATGCCATACTTTCCGGGAAAATTAAAGCCGGTGATGTGATTGTAGTTCGCTACGAAGGACCAAAAGGAGGTCCGGGGATGCGAGAAATGTTAGCACCTACCGCTGCAATAATTGGCGCACGTTTAGGAGATTCAGTCGGTTTAATTACTGATGGGCGTTTTTCCGGAGGAAGTTACGGAACAGTAGTCGGACACGTAGCTCCAGAAGCCGCAGTCGGTGGAACTATCGCCTTGGTGCAAGAAGGGGATAATATTACAATTGATGCCAGTGCGCGGTTATTGCAGCTTGAAGTATCCGATGAAGAGATAGCTAAACGTCGCGCTAAATGGAAACCACCAGAACCCCGTTATACAAAAGGTGTTTTGGCAAAATACGCCAAGTTGGTATCTTCGAGTAGTTTGGGTGCGGTGACGGATTAGAACAATTTTGGATTTTAGATTTTGGATTTTGGATTGGGAGTTAGGAGTTAGGAGTTAGGAGTTAGGAGTTAGGAGTTAGGAGTTAGGAGTTAGGAGTTAGGAGTTAGGAGTTATTTTTCCCCTTGTCCCCTTGTCCCCCCATCCCCTTGTCCCCCCATCTCCTTGTCTCTTCTTAAGCACGGGAGTCAAATGTTCTGGAATTCCATCTAGTTGAATAACGTTGCACCCCAGTTTATAAGCAAATTCTATGTTTTCTCCAGCCCCAAGAGCATTGTAAAAGCCTGTTGCAAATTTAATTGCGGCTTTATCGCCAATCGCTTGATTCATGCCAATTACGTAGGGAATATATTTTGCGATCGCACTTGCTTGAACTTCTGAATAACAAGCATTGAGAACAACACATTCGATTGTGTCGGAGAATAACTCGAATAATTTAGCTATTGCTTCTGTATCTACTAATTTCAAATTTCCATTTTCATCTTCCAGGGCTAAACCATTATCACCGGAACCGTGTCCGCTAAAATGAACGATTTGGGGTTTGAAGTCTAAAAATGCTTGGTAAACTTCCTGGCAACGCACAGCCCAGCGTTGTTTAAAGTCGAATAGTTCTCGTTTTTTAGCTCGTTGCAATCCGGCATCAATTTCTCGTACTTCTTCACCCAATCGTAATTGTGAGGTATTTTTAGGGTTGGATGCCAGAATTAAAATTGTTTTTACTGTTGAATTCTCAGTTTGTTTTTGATTTTGTTTGTGAAAATCATTATTATTGATGTTGCCACCAATTTGTTGAGTATTTACTGTATCTGCTTGAATACTAGGACGACCTAATGCAGTATTTATCATATTTTCATAACTACTAATCTGATTTTGTTGGGAATTTATTTCGGCATCTTTAACTTTTAATTCAGTTAATAAATATTGAACTTGTTCTGATGGATTTAAACTTTTTAAATAATTATAAGTTTCAAAATATTCTGCACTTAATTCTGATTTAGTAACTTCTGGTGCAACTTTAGCGCGGAGTAAAAATTTATCTTCTCCCCTCTTTTCCATCGCTACAATTTCTAATTCCGCATCCGGATTGTTTTCAGCTAATTCTTTAAATGAAATTGCTATAGCGCGGGGGTCAACGCCTTGGTTATGATAAAGGTCGAGGGTGTCAAATATTGGCTGGATAAAATCGCCGAACTCTCCATCTGCAAATACTTCTGCGTTGTTATCTGGTTTGCGTAGGGGATTGGGATTTTCTTTCGTAGGAAGACGCATATAAACGTACTCGCACTTTACGCCACGAAAATTAGTTTCATGGGTAATATTCCAATCTTCGATAATTGCTCCGGTGAGGGTAGCACCAGTAAAGTTAGTTCCATCTAACTGTGCCTGTTTTAATATAGCTCTAGATAAATCCGCGTCTTGTAAATTGGCTTCGCTTAAATCCGCACCAATAAAACTAGCACCTACTAAATTAGCTTCCTGTAGATTGACTCCGCGTAGATTTTGATAGTCAAAAATCTTATTTTGCCCTTGTTTTGTGACTAACAATTCGCGTACTTTTGGATTTTGAAAATAAGTATTCCCAACACGAGCGCGATCAAGTTTTTTAGCTCGAAACCAAATGGTACGAGTCACGTTAGCACTTCCAAAATCTGTGTTTTTGAGTGTTGCTTGTTGGAAGTTAGCTTCTGTTAAATTAGCCATGTGAAAGCTCGTACCACCTGTGTTGACAATAGTATTTTTGATAAATTCATCAGCTACTGCGATTAATAAGGGGATAAAACCAGCTTCAACTCGATTTCTTGCGGTGGATATGATTCCAGAATCAGAACCAACCACAGCTACATATGTTAATCCAAGCAAACCAATAGCAATTGGTAGCAATCCAATTTTTAATACAGATATAGATATGTTTCCAGTTAAAGAAATTGATAAAAATAAAGCTAACACTAATGCAATAAGCCCAGCGATGGTAAAAGCTGAAGCTACTGTTAATAACATTTTATTATTTTTCCCCGCTTTAGTAGCAGCATACTTAGAAGCAATAAAAGTCGTATATATGGCTACAAATCCAACCATAGATACAGTCAAACTTATAGAGTCTATAAGTATTGAAAAAGTTAATAAAACTATTTTCAAAAAACTGTTTAATGCCCAACTCTTTTGTAAACCAGCTTTTGCACCAGTAAAGTTAGCTTCTCGCAGGTTAGCCTCAGTAAAATTTGTGCCTCTGATATCCGCATAACTAAAGTTAGCTCCTTCTAGATTTTGACCTTTAAAAGAGCGTCCACGAAGATTTTGACTAGAGTAATCTGCTGGCATAAGCTGCGGGTAAATACGTGTTTACACTGATAGTGCTATACATTTTGATTATCCAGTATTCCGGAGCAAAAAGTATTTAAAGGTTGATTAGAGAAATTTTTGAGAGCTAGTCGTAAAAACCTTTATTCCGCCTGGGATTCAAATCCCAGGCTAATAGCTCAAGTCTACTTAAGTAGACTGAAATTCCTACCCAGTCGTCTTTAGACGACTTTTGCTATTAGACGGGGGTTTGCAACCCCCGGCGGTATTTGTGTGTATGCGGCAGGCTGGAATTAATATTAATTCTCTTTGCAAAATTAGACTATACCAACGACTTTAATGTTAAGAGCTTTCTATAGTGTAGTTATCTTTAACAACTAACTCATCAAAATTTCCACCCACCCTAACCATCCGCTGTAAATCCCAGCATCAAGGGGAATATCATGAATACTTCCGAAATCTGGCTCCAAGAGCGCACGGCTTTGGCAATCTTAGAAACTGAAGCAATAAGCGCGATCGCCAACCTTATTGAAGAAAAAGTTATCCCAGCAAACGAGCGTTTAGTTACAGAAGCAACTCCACCTGAAGCCCTCTATATATTGTTAGAAGGTAAACTCGAAAGCAATAGTAAAGATAAAAACAACCTTACTTTTAATTGTGGTTTGCTTCCTGGTGCAGTTGTCAATTTGCAAGAGTTGGTGTTGGATGAGTTGACTAAATGTTCGATTACAACTTTGAGTGAATGCCGTTTTTGGGTAGTACAGAAGGCAAAATTTAAAGAATTAATCGCCAAATATCCTCAAATTCAAGCAGCAATTTCTCGTCAATTAGTTCAAGAAGTCGCGCAACTCACATCCGCACTGCTCAACGAACAAGAACGTTCTATTGCTTTACGCCCTTATTTAGTCACCAAAGCCCAACGGGGAGTTGTGGGGACAAGTCGTTATGCTGTGAAATTGCGAGAACAAATCCGCAAAGCTGCCGATACTCGCGAATCTATATTAATATTTGGCGAGCCTGGTTTAGAAAAAGATAATATTGCTGCT
>JBHJOU010000856.1:0-6672 GCA_050329355.1 Rivularia sp. (in: cyanobacteria) | reverse complement strand
GTTAAATTTCCCTTAGTCACCTTACCCCAACATCGTCGTTTAGTAGAAATGTTATTCTGTCGTCCCGGACAATGGAAGCGTAGATGTACTCCCAACGAATTGCAATCATTTATACTACTGTTCAAAATTTTACTCAAACCCCGAATCTTATTCGATCGCAAAGTCGATGTCAGCGCGATCGCAGTTTCTAAAGTTTGATTTGGTGTAGTAATCTTTTGATGGCTTGTAGAGACACAAGGGTTAGCGTCTCCACATGGGTTCGTAGTTGTGTTAAGCTGTTAAGCGCCTAAATTAGATAGACAAAGCGGGCAGGCTTGCCCTCGAACAAAGTGAAGGGATGCCCGCACTACAATAAATTCATATTTATGTCCTACGGACACGCTGCGCTAACGCTTTATACAATTTAACTACGTATCAGGTTAGCGAAGTGGCTGCGTAGCAGCTAGCTAGCTTTTATCACTGTCAACCAAGGGCGCGCATCCCAACTACAAACATTTAAAATTAATCACATAGACAGACGTTACACTATAACGTCTCTATACTATTAATTTTCTTGTTTATTCTCTATTCCCACTTGAGTTTCTCTCTTAAGATAATCTGAATATTTATTTGCAAATTTGGAAGTAAAATTTAACGAATTAGGCACAATTGTTTGAAAACTACCGCAAATTCCTAATAACAAACTACCACAATATACACTTGCTAAAATAACCCTTGTTATTCGTTTATTGTCAAAATTATTATAGCGCCCTATCAAATTTTTTATTAATGTATATCTACTATTAAATGGTAACTTTTGATAATCAAACTGCTGTAAAAATTCAAATAGAGCATATAATATATTTTCTTGATTATTATCTAATCTTTTTTGTAAAAATATTTGTAATTTAGAATTAATTTTAGCAGCGCGATAACTATGTAAAATATTAAAAGCTAAGGGAATTGTCAGGATTAATAATGCGGGATAAATTATTCCTAATACACCAATTATTATTGTACCGAATGCTTTAAATAAAACATCGCCATAAGGAAAACGAGAAAATAACAAAATATCGATTATTTGTCCTCCATCAAGAGGGTAAATCGGCAGTAAATTGAATAAATTTAAACAAATTAATATCCAACTTGCTTGTTTTATCCAACTCGAATAACTTCCATCTTGAAAAATAATTGCTAATCCTAATCCTAGAATTAATCCTGGTAAAGGACCTGCTAAAGATACGCAAAACCTTTGAATAATGGTAGCATCATCTTTACGAGCAGTCGCGACAGCACCAAGAAAAGGTAGAAAAATTAAAGACGCATTTTGATAACCGCAAAGTTTCATTGCTAATAAATGTCCTCCTTCGTGAAAAATTAATGCGGAGATAAAAATTATTAAAGTTTGAGTACCAAATAATTTTGTGGAAGTAACTACAAATAAAGCAAAACTACCTAATACTAACCAAGGACGCAATTTTCTCCCGATAATTCCCCGCTGTAATTGTTCCATCCGTCGAAATCCCTCTACCTCTAATTCAACAGGAATTTCTGCTGATAATTTAATATTATTTTCCGCTTGTTCTCGTCGCTGTTTTACGATATCCGTACTTTTATGCTTTTCTTGAATTATTTTGTAAGTCAGTTTTAATGCTAATTTTTTATTTAAAACAAATAAATTTTTATTTGAAATAGGTAATATACTTTTTAATTTTATTAATGAATTAATATAGTTTATTAAATATGTTTCTAATCTTTCAATAAAAGCTGATGCTGATAAATTATCATGATTTTTATTTATATTTAAATTTGTTGTTAAATTTGTTGTTAATTTTCTTTTTAATTGCCTCAATCTACCTTGATGTAACTGCCACTGTAAAGATGTTTGAGCAGTATAATAATCTTGGACAATAAAATAAGGAATTTTACCTATAACCGTATCTCCTTTACCATTTGTTGTCACCAAAAAGATTTTATTCGCCAAAAAAGTATAAAATTCAATATCAAATAAATGTACGGGTTCTATGCGGTGATGTATACCAACTTTTGCATAGCTGTTAAAAGCTTCGTTGTATAGTAAAATTTCCCAAGCGATATCGGGATAAATCTTCAGCATTGGTTTAACCTGCAAATAACAGCATGGCTCGAAACCAAATTCTTTAAGTTCTTCAATCGGAATCAAAAATAACTTTTGTAGATAAACCGGAATATTTTCAACTGTTTGGATTTCGTAAATCGGGTATTGCAATGTCACCTTGCAAAGTTGTAAAAAGGTAATTAAATAGGAAAAACCGATTAATAATCCATAAATAACAATAGGGTAAAGCAAATAGTGCATATTATGTAACAAATAAGACCATATTTATAATTCCCAATCTCGAATCTGGTTTATCATCCAGAATGCAGATAATTTGTTTTACCGAAATCCTTCAACGTCAACCGGAATATGACAAATAGCCATAATGAATTTCATAAATAATCTCGGCAAATACACTTATAAATTAGTAAAAATCTGAATATGTCTAAGCAAACAATAGGATTAGAAAATTACTTATATCAATATTTACTCTCAGTATCTATACGGGAGCCGGAAGTTTTAACAAAATTACGTGAAGAAACCGCAACTCATCCCCGAAATATCATGCAAATTTCACCAGAACAAGGTCAATTTATGGCTTTACTGATGCAATTAATGGGTGCAAATAAAACTTTAGAAATCGGTGTTTTTACGGGTTACAGTTCTTTGGTAGTTGCCTTAGCATTACCACCATCTGGTAAGATAGTTGCTTGTGATGTGAGTGAAGAGTACACATCTATAGCCCGTCGTTACTGGGAACAAGCAGGAGTAGCTGATAAAATCGATCTGCGTATAGCTCCGGCGATCGCAACTCTCGATCAATTATTAGCCGCAGGTGAAGCGGATACCTTTGATTTTGCCTTCATCGATGCAGATAAAAGTAGTTACGACGACTATTATGAACGAGCATTAAAATTAGTTCGTCCCGGTGGATTAATTGCTATAGATAACGTATTATGGTCTGGACAAGTAGCTGATTTACAGGTACAGGATAATAGAACTAATAAAATTCGTGCTTTAAACGAAAAAATCTACAAGGACGAACGAGTTACCATCAGCATGATACCCATTGGCGATGGTTTGACATTAGCACGAAAAAAAGGTTAGAGGTTAAAGGTCAAAGGTCAAAGGTTAGAGGTTAAAGGTCAAAAAGAACTGTCAACTGTCAACTGAAACGCTGACGCTTCTTTTCGTGCATTTTGGCTTTTTTCTCTTCCGTGAGATGATCAAAACAGTGGGGACAGGAAATTCCTTCTTCGTACTTTGATGAAGCTTTGTCATCCGCAGAAATTGGATGTCCGCAACTCAGACACATATCGTAGGAACCGAGTTCCAATCCATGACGCACGGCAATACGTTCGTCAAAAACAAAACATTCACCCGTCCATAAACTTTGTTCTTTTGGTACTTCTTCTAAATATTTAAGAATGCCACCTTTAAGATGATAAACTTCTTCAAATCCTTGAGAAATCAAATAAGAAGTCGCTTTTTCGCAGCGAATACCGCCGGTACAAAACATCGCAATCTTCTTATGTTTATCAGGATTTAAATTATTATAAACATATTCAGGAAACTCCCTAAATGATTCAGTTTGCGGGTTTTCCGCTCGTCTAAATGTACCAATACTTACTTCATAATCATTGCGGGTATCAATTACAGTTACTTCTGGATCGGAAATAATTTGATTCCAATCTTGAGGATTAACATAAGTTCCCACTTGTTCGCTGGGATTAACTTCCGGTACACCCAAAGTCACGATTTCATTTTTTAACCGTACCTTCATCCTTTGAAATGGTGGAGATTCAGCAGTAGATTCTTTGTATTCCAAATCTGTGAAACGGGAATCGGAACGTAAAAAATCCATTACCGCATCAATCCCTTGACGAGAACCTGCAATTGTTCCATTAATACCTTCTTGTGCCAATAAAATAGTTCCTTTTATCTCTTGTGATTGACAAATAGATAATAAAGATTGCTGTTTCTCAACATAATCTGGTAACTGAACAAATTTGTATAATGTGGCAACTATTACAGACATAGCAATTTTGGATTTTAGATTTTAGATTTTAGATTTTGGATTATAAATATTTTCCTCTGCTTCCTACTCCCTATTATTGGTTAATATTCTACATTAAAAACACTAAAAATTGGGTTGGGATTGTCTTTTGCGAGCTAAAGTAACTGCTCTGGTATTTTCAGCAATAATAGCAATATTTCCAGTTAAACCTACAACATTACTCATGATGTCAAGCTGTTGTTTATTGTCTTTTTTGTAAAACACTGTTCCCATTGTAAAAGCTATCAAAAATACATATCCCAGAATTTTGAGATTGTTTACTCCTCGGTTTAAGTAAATCATCGCAGCAGGAAGGAAAAAAAATGTCAAAATATCAGCTACTGTGGGATTTTTTTGAGCTAATTCCTCAGTTCTATTTATATCCCTTTGAGTTGGTTAAAAAGGATTCCAAACAGAACTGTTAATTTGATTAGGGTTATTAAATGTCATGTTTCGAGATATTTTAGTTATTTAATATGGACTTGACTAAGGAAACTTGAATAAAAATAAAGCCCACGTAAGTAAGCTTTATTTTTACAAATATCAATCAAATGCAATTACTAAGCCTTGGCTAATAATACCGTCAAAGCTATACCAAAAACAATCGAACTACAGCCAACAACAAACGACCAAAAACGATGATAACTATTAACAATAGTACCGTTTTTAGTTTTTAATTGATTTAAATCCATCCACGGAGCAACTCCACGACGGAACCAACCAACAGCAGCAACATCCGTATTAATTAAGCTTTCGACTCGCTTCATACCAAATAAGAAATTACCCAAAGAACCAAATCGAGAAGCATAACGTAGGTATAGCATTCCGCTGGAATCTTGCATTTTCAAATCCGAACCAAATTTATAACCAGCGTCACCTCGTCCGATTAGTTTACCTTCAAGTTTTGCCGGACGACCCCGTAATGGACTAGCATAAGGGTCTGACATTAAGGTAAGAACGTCTGTTTTTGCGGCTTTTGTGTAATCGGGAAACATCACAAAGGCTTTTATCAATACTCCGGTTCCCAAACCAATCAGTGGTAAACCAAACAGCAAACCGGGATTATTCGATCCAGAACTTAGGATGATTAAACTAATAGTAATACCGACAAACAAACCAATAGTTTCTGCACCGAAAAGAAAAATATCTAGGAAAAAACTACCGTAAAGTTTACTTTTATCTAAACGCTTTCCTTCCCCTACAATTTTCCCCATATCAAATTCAGTTTCTAAACCCAATTGTTCTGCATAGGTACTCAATGCACGAACTCGTTTACCTGTCAAGGGATGAGTTGAATTTAACTCCATCCACCAACCCCAAGGGTTAAACATATCCCACAGAAACACCCGACCAATTTTTTCTGGTTGGGAAGCGATACGATAAGCGTTTCCTGTGGTTGCAGCTGCTTTTGCATCGTAAATCCCCAAAGCACGGGTTCCTTCTATTAAACGACTCGGTTCTTTTGTTCTCGAACCTTCTTCGACAATTCCATAAGCTATTTTGACTAAAGCTCTAGATAATCCATTCGGATTCCCGGTAGTTTCCGCTGCAAAATGGTCTGCAAAATATTCTCTCGTCCGAGAAAGGAACAGTAACAAGTAAGTGCCGATAAAGTAAAATATGTATGCGACTAAGGAAGCTGCTTTGGCTGCATCGGCAATTTTATTATCACCTGCACTACGTCCTAATGTTCTGGCTGCAGTGTAAATTAAATAGCAGATTTGTACTAAAGTTGAAGCCACAGTCATCACGGCAAAATCCCAATGGACAATGTGTCCGAGTTCGTGAGCGTAAACTGTAGCAATTTCATCGTCATCGAGATAAGTAAATAAACCCCGACTGACTACCAAACGAGCGCTATTAGGTAATGAGCCGTAAGTAAATGCCGTGGGGTTTTGGTCTTCAATGATGCCCAAGCGCGGTGTTTTAATTTTTTTCTGCTGACATACCTGACGTATAACTTTGATAGTTTCCGAACTCAGATTTTCAATTTCAGCTAATTCCACCCAGCGAGTTTTATACAGCCAACTTTGGGTTAAATCCATCAAAAACGGAGACAAGAAAAAAGCCGCGACGTTGAAGATTAGAGTAATCGCGATCGCAATTCCCAAACCCACAGTTGGATTATCGCTACCTAAAATAAAGACTATTGCCAATCCCAATACCAGCACCATCCCAGACATCAGGGAAATGGTTACGGTAGATGCTAAAGCCAAATTTCCACCGACTCCAGCCATTGCTAACTTTACCCCAGCTGCACCTACAGCTTTCTTTGTTGGGTGAGTTTGTGTCGTATTAGTCTGTGCTTCCGACTCATTTAGTTTCTGGTACATTTTACCAGCCCAGTCACTGACTTTTTCGTGTTCGCTTTGTATCAACTTTTGAGTGATTATCAAAGCTTTTGCGGTTGCTCCAGTGGCTTTATAACTTCTCACCAACCACATCTGTGCCGTACAATATTCATTGGAACTCTGCTCGTTGCAATTATGACAATATTCTTCGAGCAGTGGAATCGCTTCTTGATAACGTCCCTCTTTCGCAGCATCTAATCCAGATTGCA
>JBHJOU010000547.1:0-13394 GCA_050329355.1 Rivularia sp. (in: cyanobacteria) | reverse complement strand
TGTGAGTTAGAAAAAAATGATTATTTACCTAGAGATTGGATTATCGATCTTATAGGGGATGAAAAATGGAATGAAGATTAGAGAAAACTGGAAAAGCAAATAGACAGTTTAACGGATTGAGTTAAAGTTTAACTGAGTCCGTTAAATTTGTTTTCAGCTTACATCACTGCCAGAACAGATTATATCTCGATTCAATATTCTAGTTTGTGCTGCGACATTACCTGAAAGTAGCAACATTAACAGTGCTAAAACCATTCCTACAATTATTCCAGATCCCCGACTTCTCGAAGAAGTCGGGGATCTAAATTCTCATATAGCTGTGGAAACCATAAACACACTTCTTTAATTTTGAGTTATGGACAAACAATTTGAGGAAGTTGTGAGGAACTAGAAAGCTGTTTTTTGATGTTTCCTATACCATAATAAGTTACTGTTAATTATTAACTTTTATATACTCACGAGTTTCTCAAGCTTTTTTGTTACCTTAAAAGTAGATAGAAAGCAGATAAACATTAAATAAAAATTTCTATCTAACTAAAAAATGTAGAAAAAATCTTACATCAACATCAATCTTTTAATTGATATAGCTAGGAATTAACTTAGTTTATATCGGGAGGATAATATGAAAGTTATTAATTTAGCAATTAGCCTATTTGCTGCAACCTCCGTTATTCTTTCGGGCGGAATTGCTGCTGCTCAAACAGGTATGGATGGTAGTTATATCGGTGCTGGGATTGCAGCAGGTGCTACCAGCGGGGGACAAGGAAACGATGACGCTTTGTTCGGTGGAAACGTTCAAGGGCGTTATGCAATTCCTCAAACACCAGTTTCCGCTAGAGGTGCGATTCTATTTGGTGGTGATGCTACGGCAATTATGCCAATGCTAACTATCGATTCGCCAATTGCCGATAATACTAACCTTTACTTTGGTGCTGGTTATTCCTGGATTACAAACGAAGGTGATAACACCCCTCTGGGTAACAGAAATGCCGCTGTAATTACTCTTGGTGCAGAATCTGAAGTTAGCGATCGCCTGATCGTTTATGGTGATGCAAAATGGGGTATTAATGCCTATGAAAATAGCTCTGCTGATGCCGTTAGCTTCCAAACAGGAGTTGGTTATCGATTCTAAATGATGATTTAATTTGACGTTGTTTGAGACGTAGCACTGCTACGTCTCTACAAAATGTAAATAAATATCAGAGCGTATCAAGATATCAACATGACCTCACAAGTTTCTCAAATTTCTTCTGTATAAATAAAAATAATTCAAATAATTAAAACAATTAAACAAGTATTTATTGGGAGATAGTGTGATGTTGAGCCTTGAAAATCCTGGGATTAAAACTCAATCTAGAGATTTAGATGACCCTCAAGTGTTGCTTGCTACTCTTCAAGACATTCGACAATCAGTATATGAGGAAGGGCAACAAATCTTTTCCCAATGGAAACCCTATATTCAACGAGATTCTTTGATAAAAAGTGCTGAAAATCTAGCATATTATCTAGCTTTACGTCATCATGATTTACGTACCTTGCAAGCAGCTTTAATTCCTTGGGGATTGTCATCTCTCGGTAGAATAGAAGCAAGAGTACTACCCAACTTAGACGCAGTAATTTCTACTTTAGGTGCTATTTGCCAAGTAGAGCCGAATTCAGTTCCCAATCGTCCTTCGATAAATTCTTTTTTAGAAGGAGAGTATCTTCTTAGACATAATACAGAAGAAGTTTTAGGTCAAATAAATAACCAGCGATGGGTAAGAATCATGGCGACATTACCGTCAACCACCGCCAATAATTACAAAAATATTCAAGATTTGCTACATAAAGGTACCAACTGCGTGCGAATTAACTGCGCTCACGATTCACCAGAAACCTGGGAAGCGATGATTGCTTATGTTCGCCGAGCCGAAGCCCAAACTGGACAGCGTTGTAAAATTATGATGGATTTGGCTGGATCAAAACCTCGGATTAAGCGTATCATTGCTCCTTGTGGTTATAAACACATATTTCCGGGAGATTCTTTACTTTTACGACGTGAATTACCCGACTTAGAGTTGCCTAATTCTTTAACTCCTGGATTTTGGCAAGCAACTTGTACTATTCCATCTATCATTGATCGATTAGAAAGAGGAGCCAATATTTGGATTGATGATGGACGCATTGGTGGTTATGTTGAATGTTTAATACCAGAAGGAGTAGTGTTAAAAATTACTCATGCGAGGGACAAAGGAGAAAAAATTTCTGCGGATAAAGGATTGAATTTTCCAGATTCCTCACTGAATTTAAGTCCACTTACGGAGAAAGATAAACAGGATTTGGACTTTATTGTTGCTCATGCGGATATCATCGGATACTCATTTGTGCAAGAAGTAGCAGACATCGAACTTTTACAACAAGAGTTAGAAGCTCGTCGGGATAAACTTTCCCATCATCAAATTGCATTAGTAGCAAAAATTGAAACTCCGCAAGCGATAAAAAATCTTCCCGAACTAATCGTTCGTGCTGCGGGTAAACAACCTTTTGGTGTAATGATTGCTCGTGGTGATTTAGCTGTAGAAATTGGTTATCAGCGGTTAGCGGAAATGCAAGAGGAAATACTCTGGCTATGTGAAGCTGCTCATGTTCCAGTAATTTGGGCTACACAAGTACTCGAACAATTCGTCAAAAAAGGAGTTCCGAATCGCGCTGAAATGACTGATGCAGCAATGGCTGAAAGAGCGGAATGCGTAATGTTAAATAAAGGACGTTATCAAGCGCAAGCTGTCAGTATATTAGATAATGTGCTTAAAAGAATGCAGGAACATCAATCGAAAAAAACATCTCAATTACGTGCTTTGCATTCGTGGAAATTTGACGGAATAACTACTAACAGGCTTTGAAGCCAGGGAACAGGGAATAGGGAATAGGGAATAGGTTTTTCAAATGTGTAATTAATTATGTCAAGTTACTTAATTAATTGTTCAATTAATTATTAATTTGCTTTCCGAACACTCACAACTTCCTCAAATTATTCTTATATAACAAAAACAGAGGGTTCGGAGGTGATTTAATTTTAGTGAAACAACGATTAAGAAGTCGGGTTTTGACTTAAATATCTGTAAGTAATATAAGACAACCTTGATAAAAACCCGACGAATCACCTTCCCCAAACAAAGAAAATACCACGGAGGTGGATTATGTTGAGAGCAGCAGACATTATGACTACAGATGTTGCCACTATTCGCAGTTCCGCAACTGTGGCAGAAGCTGTTAAATTAATGAAATCAAGAGCATGGCACGCATTAATTGTAGAACGTCGTCATGACCAAGATGCCTACGGTATTATTACTGAAGCAGATATAGTTTATAAAGTAATTGCTTTTGGTAAAGACCCTAGCAAAGTACGGGTGTATGAAATAATGAGTAAACCCTGTATAGTAGTCAATCCTGATTTGGGTGTGGAATATGTAGCGCGGTTGTTTGCCCAATATCGCTTACTCCGCGCACCCGTAATTCAAGGAGAACTAATAGGTATAATTTCGCTGGTCGATATCATTAATGAAAGTAAATTTCTGGAGCTACCTAGGGCAGTAGTATTAGAACAAGAACTCCAGGATGCAATTAGAAAAGCCCGCGTTGCTTGTAGTCAAACTTCTCCTAGTTCGGAAGAATGTGCCGCAGCTTGGGATATTGTTGATGAACTACAAGCTGAGTTAGCCCATCAAGAAGCCAAGAAAGTTTCTAAAACAGCTTTTGAAGAATATTGCGAAGAGTTTCCAGAAGCAATGCAAGGACAGATGTACGATGATTGGTGCAGCGGTTAATCAGTGAGGAGTGAGTACCACCGGAGTTAGGAGTTAGGAGTTAGGAGTTATTAAGTTTAAAGAAACCGGGTTTCTTGGGAATATCTGGTCATCAAAACAATAATTTTGCATAGAAACTCGGTTTCTGGGTTCATAGGTAAGTTCTGGAGTTAGTGAGTTAATAATTTTACATTTTCCTTCCTGTTCTCTTTAGTCTTTATACAAATTGAAACAGCTATAAATCAGGAATCAGCCATGAAGTATTTGAGAAAAAGCTGGTTATATTTAGTATTAATTTCAATTTTGAGTGCTATTTTATTTTCAACAATGGCTTTCGCAGAAGTTGATATCAATATTAACAACGATAATATTATCCGAAAACCATAAAGATATTCCGGTTATTCACATTTTAGGCTTCATTTAATAATTAGGATATTGTAAAAAATAAAAATGATTTTCCAAATTTTATTAGTTCTTACTGTATTAATTGCTTTTTCATTAATCGCTCTTTATCTTAATTTTTTAACAGAGCGTAAGCAAGTAAATAAAATTTGGCATTCTTTAGAAACAAATCCAAGCAATACTATTTTTACTCCTGAAATGGTTGCAGAATTGCCGCAACCAGTACAGCGTTACTTTCTTCATGCAATTGAACCGGGGACGACTTTAGCTAAATCTGTAAAATTGAAAATCAATGGCAGTTTTAGGTTATCAGCAAATAAACCTTGGCTACCCATGAAAGCCGAACAAATTATCAGCGCATTCAAAGGATTTGTTTGGCAAGCCAATATTGGTAGCGGTTTAATTAAATTTATCGGTGGTGATTATTACTTTAACAATTTTGGTCGAATATGGTTTTCTATATGGGGAATTATCCCAATTGTAAATACCCATAATCAAGATATCACTCGTTCTAGTATTGGTAGACTCGCGGGAGAATCTTTCTGGCTACCTTCAGCTTTATTGCCACAAAATGGTGTAAGTTGGCAGGTAATTGATGATAATACTATTGAAGCAAATATGAAAGTTGATCACGAATCTGTTACCCTAACATTTGTTATAGACTCAAACGGTAAACTATTAAAAATGTCTTTACTACGTTGGGGAGAAAAAAATCAAGATAGTAGCTATACTTATATTCCCTTTGGTGGAGAAGTCTTAGAAGAACGCACATTTGGAGGATTTACAATTCCTTCTCAAATAAATGCAGGTTGGTGGTTTGGTACAGACAAATACTTTGATTTTTTTCGCGCAAATATTGAACGAGCGGAATTTTTTTAAATTTTAACCATCTTTCACATCGTTAATGTTGAAATATAGCTTTTTTAATTTCCTAATTTTTCATGTTTTATATCTTAAATCCTTCTGATTAAGGAATATTTACTTGAAAAATTTTGTGATCTTCGTGACAAATTTTCTGGATAATATTACGTCCTGACATCGCAACTACTGGAAGACTTCCACCCGGTTCTACCCACTGTCCAACCATGTAAAAATTACTTAAATTTGGTAGAGTTTTAGGTATACCAGAAATCATCATTCCCATTGTCTGTTTAGTTAATAACCAGCCACAACTTGAACCTTGCCAATTTCCCGTGTAACGTTCGTAACTCATTGGTGTAGCGACATCAACATATTCAATATCAGCTTTAATACCAGGATAAAACTCTGCTAATAAATCAATTAAAATACCCGATTCTTGAATTTGCTCGGCATCATAAATTTTCCTGCCGTAAATTCGCTGCCAATAGTCGTATGATGTTCTCAACATCACGATTAAAACTGATTTTCCCGGTGGAGCTAGGGAAGGATCAAAGCAGTAATGTTTTACACTAATTTCGCTACATTCCTCTCCAGCAATTACTACTGGTTGATTTAGTAAATAAGTTACCCAGTGGGGTTCTTTTGATAAATCACGATTAACACCTAAAGACACTTGTAGTTGTGAATGTACGGGGAAATAACCGTCGTAAAGCATCTCCATTTCTTCGTCTAAGTATTCACCCCGAAGTAAGTCAAACAATGTACCGCGTCCATCACAAGCAGAAATAACGCGAACGCTTTGATATGATTCGTTATTATACAGTCGTACACCAACTGCTTTATCGTTTTCCACTAACACCCGTTCGACTTGAGAATTGTAGTCAATTTGACCACCTAATTCCAGATAACGCCTTTCAATGCCACGAGCAAACTCTAGGGATGCACCTAGAGGAAAACCAGCATTTTGATTGTACATATACGCTAGCAATGACATCCCCACCATTACCGGGATATCTTTCCATGCAAACATTTGGGGAATTGCTTGACGTAAAAAGGGATCTTGAAAACGTTTAGCAAAATCTTCTGCCGAGATTGTACCCCATTTAGCTAAGGTTCCCATGAACGGGAGCATTTTTCGACCTAAATTCCACAAATCTGCAACTTCCATCAAGGCTTTGGGTTTTTGTTGGAGTAATGATAAATCAAAACCTTTCAAAACCCGAATACCTTTACAAAAGCTGGTAATTAATTGACTATCAACAGATGAAAGTTGTTTGAGATGTAATTCCAATTTATCGGGGTTACTATAGACAATGAGAGTTTTACCTCCCACTTCCCTAACACGCATTAATTCATCATGATTAATAAATCGTCTACCTTGAACAGCTCCAAGTTCTTCCCACATACCATAAAATGGTTGTCCTTTCCCTGAACCAAAAAGATAATGAATGCAACCATCAAAAATATATCCGTTGCGGCTCCAAGCAGTACACAAACCACCAGGTAAATTGTGCATCTCGAATATCTGGGTGCTGTAACCATTCATTTGAGCATAGCAACCTGATGCTAAACCCGATATACCAGCCCCAATAATTATGATGTCGGTCGAAGAATTTTTCATGACCGCATTTTGTTGATTAAGTAAGTTGGTAGGAACTTTCCTCAACTATATAACACACAGTGTAAACTGGTTTAAAAATCTTATCCCTACTCCCTATTCTCTATTCCCTATTCCCTATTCCTTTTAAAGGAAATCTTAGAGAAAACTCATTACCACAAAATAAAACACAATTAAAACAAACATTATATAATTTCCCCAAGGTTTTTCGACATTTTCTTCCTCTAATAATTCAGGGTGAAAATTATTTTTATGAGAAATTTTTGGAGAATAAGTTTTTGAACTTTTTGGTTGCTCTGTTTCTAAAGAAGGAAAATTTTGTTTAATTTCTCCAACTTCTTGATCTATTTCTATGAGTTGTTTTCGTAAATCTTGAATTTCATTCTTAATTGTTTGTAATTTATATAGCTCAGCCGCTGAATACTTAGGTTGTGTTTTCATTTTGATGCTCCTAAAATATTTTCAAGTGAAAATTATCAGCTAGATATGGAATTTGAGTTTTAGTGTCAAAGTAGTTTTCCAGAAGCAGATAAAAGCTGATGGTTTTAAGAGTAACAATTAACTTTGAGGAACTTGTGAGGAAATACAAAACTCATGTCCTGTTAAACATTTGTAATTTGGCCTGTGTCATTAGTTTTACTGGGTTCGTAGTTGCAATTTATCGCTCAAACCAAGGGCGTGTATCCTAACTACAAACATTTAAAACTAATGACATGAACTACTAAGTTGTATACTCCGCATTAATCTTCACGTAATCGTAACTCAAATCGCATCCCCAAGCTTTACCTGCACCCGAACCATTGCCAACACTCACGTCAATTATTACCGGATTATCTATTCTTTGCGTATTTACCGTATCTCGTTCAACAGTTAAATCATTACTATTATTAGTCGCGACAAAATCTGAAGGTAAAGAAGATTCCTCTGCTGTGTGTTTCAAATATGCACTCGCTGCTTTTCGATCAAATTGCAGCGGTTGTCCTTTTTCCATTAATAAAAAATCCCCCATTTGAATTCTTAAATCACTTTGCTCAAATGGTACACCCGCACGTCCAGCAGCAGCAGCAATTCTTCCCCAATTTGGATCGCGTCCAAAAATTGCAGACTTGACTAACGATGAACCAGCAATGGTTTTAGCTATTTTCAACGCTGATTTTTCATCCGATGCACCGCTGACTTGCACTTCTATCAAACAAGTTGCACCTTCACCATCACGGGCGATCGCCTTTGCTAAATGTTGACAAACGGAGGTTAACATTGCTTCTAATTTCTCAGCTTCTGTACCCATTTCGGTAATTGCTGGAGTACGAGATTGTCCGTTAGCTAAAGCAATTAAACTATCGTTAGTACTAGTATCGCCATCAACGGTAATTGCATTAAAACTCTTATCAGCAGCGCGACTCAACATTTCTTGCCACAACCCAGGGGAAACCGCAGCATCGCAAGTCACAAATGCCAACATTGTCGCCATATTCGGATGAATCATTCCCGAACCTTTAGCAATTCCGCCGACTCGCACTGGTCTATCATGTATAGTTGTTTCTAAGGCAATAGATTTAGTAACTAAATCTGTAGTAATTATCGCCTTTGCGGCTGCATTGGAACCAGTTTCCGAAAGCGCTTCCACTAACTTGGGTATACCTGTTTTCAAAGCATCCATTTTAATTCTTTGCCCAATCACCCCAGTGGAAGCCAGCAACACCGACTTTGAAGAAACATTCAGCGCTTGCCCCAACATCATCGCACTTTCGAGCGCATCCAACCAACCTTGATTACCCGTAGAAGCATTAGCCTGTCCCGCATTACAGAGAATCGCACGAGCGCTGTGTGCCGCAAGCAACCGCTGACGACAATAATCTACACAAGCCGCAGTCACCTGGGAAATTGTGAACACACCTGCGGCGATCGCCTCTACATCTGAGACAATCAATGCTAAATCTGGCGCACCTGAAGGTTTGAGCCCTGCGGCGATTCCACTTGCTTTATATCCCTTCGGTGCTGTAACACCACCACTTATTTCCCGCCACTCACTCATTACTCTTCCCCTGCATTTTGATCACCGCAATAACAGGGGATTATATCAATATATTTGTCAACACTTAATGGTAACTTATTAGTTATTAATGGTTAGTAGTTCGGAGTTATAACCTTTGACCTCTGACCTTTGACCTCTGACCTCTGACTTTTGACCTAATTCCGTATAAATACTCAAAAAAAAAGAGAGAGCCACTTGGTAGCTCTCCGGATCATCAGGGTGCATCTACTTAACATAGTATATCATTAATTGTCCAGGGGGTAACACCCCCTATTGAAATTTTGTTTAAGTTTTGATTAAGTTTTCGTAAATAATTTGTTTGCGCTTCAGTATTATTATCTAGAAGTAGGAAAAAGGCAAAAAAAAAGAGAGCCATTTAGGTAGCTCTCCGGATCATCAGGGTGCATCTACTTAACATAGTATATCATTAATTGCCCAGGGGGTGATACCCCTTCTGCTAATTCTTGTAAAATTTTTACGAAGAAATGCGGATTAAATATGAAAAAATAAAAAAGAGAGCCATCTGTATAGCTCTCTAAACATCAGGGTGCATCTGATTATCACATAATACCATTTATGTCATGAGGGATTGTACCCCTTTGCAAAATTGTTTGATCTAAAATATTTTTTTAATAATTAATTTGATTGCTATCGCCTAGTGCAAGGGAAGCTACGGCGCTATTATCCCGATGCAGTATAAATTTCCAAAAAAAAACGGAGAGCCACTTGGTAGCTCTCCAGATCATCAGGGTGCATCTACATAACATAATATAGCACTTTTGGTATGAGGGGTGATACCCCCAATACAAATTTCGATAAAATTTTTATAAATAAAATGTCCGTATAAATAAGGAATAGGATAATTTGTGCTATTTCGTAAGTAAAAATGCGGAAAGTTACTTTCGACTTGATATATGGAGAATATAAAGACGTTGCGCCCGGCAACGTCTCTACATCAATTGCTTATTCAAGCAAAGCTTGGAGTTTTTTATCTACTAACTCATTGGTTAATTTAGGATCTGCGCGTTTTCCAGTCTTTTTGAGAACTTGTCCAACAAAGAAGCCTTTAACGTTGGTTTTACCGCTGCGATATTTTTCCACCTCTTTGGGGTTTCCAGCGATAGCTTCATCGATGAGAGGTTCAAGTACTGCTGGATCAGTAATTAGTTTTTCACCAGCAAAAATATCGGCAGCAGAGCTACCTTCAAGTAACTCTGGTAATTTTTCTTTGGCTTTAGCATTACTAATCTCACCTTTGTCAATTAGCTTCACCACATCAGCTAAATTGCTTGGTGTCAACTTGATATCAGAAATACTCAGCTTTTGTTTGTTGAGATAAGCAGCAATATCACCCATAATCCAATTTGCCGCAGATTTGGAATTTGCTCCCTTCTCCACAGTAGCTTCAAAATACTCGGCTGTAACACGTTCTTCAGTTAAAACTCGTGCATCGTATGCAGAAAGTCCCAACTGTGTTTCATAATAATGGCGTTTTTGCGCGGGTAACTCTGGTAATTCGCTTTCCCACTTGTTTAATTGCTCTTGTGTTACCTCAATTGGAGTTAAATCGGGTTCAGGAAAATAACGATAATCGCTAGAACCTTCCTTAATTCTCATACTAATGGTACGTTGAGAACCTTCTTCCCAAAGACGAGTTTCTTGAACGATTTTTTCACCAGATTCAACCGCTTCAATTTGACGTTCAATTTCGTACTCAATGGCTCGTTGAATCGCATTGAACGAGTTCATATTCTTAATTTCGACTTTTGTGCCAAATTCCTTTTGTCCCACGGGACGCACGGAAATATTGACATCACAACGCAGCGAACCTTCTTGCATATTACCATCGCTGACACCGAGATAGCGCATAATTCGGCGTAACTCTTGAGCGTATTCGGCAGCTTCTTGTCCAGAACGGATATCTGGTTCCGAAACGATTTCAATTAACGGTATACCGGCTCGATTATAGTCTACCAGAGAATAACTCGATCCAGAAAGGCGATCGCTACCGGCATGAACTAATTTACCAGCATCTTCTTCCATATGTAAGCGAGTAATACCAATCCTTTTGCGAATCGGGTTCCCATCTTGATCGACTAACTCAATCTCGATAAAACCATGTTCGGCAATAGGCAAATCGTATTGAGAAATTTGGTAATTTTTGGGTAAATCGGGATAAAAATACTGTTTGCGGTCAAACTTGCTGTATTTAGCGATTTGACAATTAAGAGCCAAACCTGCTTTTACAGCGTATTCTAATACTTTTTCATTGAGTACCGGCAAAACTCCAGGTAAACCCATACAAACCGGGTCAATGTTAGTATTAGGGTCTGCACCAAATTTTGTAGAGCTATCGGAGAAAATCTTAGTTAAGGTTGCAAGTTGACAATGGGTTTCTAGACCAATTATCGCTTCGTAATCAGTTTTTACAGTTGTAGCAGCAGTCATAAAATTTAAAAATTCGGACTTATCTTACAGTCATTAGATATTGTAGCTGTTTCGAGTCGATAACCGATGGATGTTAACCCTTGTTATTATGGTGATAATTCCGTCCAAGTGCGGATTTGTATTTTTGAATTTTTGTGGGATGAAAAGCATAAAGCAATGCGTGGGATGAGCATCCCTGCCCGTCCGAATCTGCCTCATAAAGATGAAATATACTACATATCTTCGCTGTAAACAAACAATTATTTTATCAAATTTTACCTTCAGATTTGAAATCATACACTAATGGTAGATGTATCAGTAATTTGATTGATGCTATTTAAAATATAGCTATTACTTCGCATAAGAAATTATCCGAAAAACACCTTGAAAATATCATTGCATTGTAAATTTTAGCTTGCTAACACATTTGGATAAACTATTCATAGCCATAAAATCTAAATCTAAAAAGTCAAAATGCCAATATTATTAAATATTTTAGGATTGTTAACACTAACTGTTGTCACTATCGATGTATTGGTAACTACCTTAACTGTGGGAGGAGGAGGACCAATTACCAGTAGAATTTCTAGTGGAATATGGTGGATAGTTTTACAAATTCATCAGAGAAAATCTAACCACAGATTATTATCAATTACAGGTTTAGTACTATTAAGCGGAATAGCTTTACTTTGGTATATTTTAACTTGGGTTGGCTGGACATTGATATTTAGTTCTGAAAATTCGGCTGTTGTTAATGCATCTTCTAAAATACCAGCAGATACTTGGGAACGGATTTATTTTGTTGGTTATACAATATCTACTTTGGGAATGGGAGACTATCAAGCTCAAGGAAGAATTTGGCAAATAGCAACGGCAATTGCATCAACAAGTGGTTTTTTCTTAGTAACTTTGAGCATTGCTTACTTATTACCAATTGTTTCAGCAGCTTCTGAAAAACGCGCTTTTGCAATTTATGTAGCTTCGCTAGGAGGAACAGCCGACGAAATTTTAATTAGGGCTTGGAATGGTCATAATTTTGGAGATTTATCTCAACATTTGAGTTCTCTTACACCTACTTTAACTCAGCAAGGAGAAAAACATTTAGCATACCCAGTTCTACATTATTTTCACAGTGTAGAACGAGCTAGGTCTTTAGCTTTGAGTATAATTGCATTAGATGAAGCTTTAACTTTACTACAATATGCAATTCCAGATAAATATCAACCAGAACCGGCAGTTTTGGGTTCTGTTAGAAGAGCTAGTGCAGCTTTTTTGAAAACTCTTAAATCAGCTTATTTAGAACCAGCGACCTATAATCCACAATTACCTTCTTTAGAATTACTGCGAAATAAAGGTATTCCTACTGTTAGCGACGAAGAATTTTTTACAAGAATCAAGATTATTACAAAACGTAGAAGATTGCTTTTAGCATTAGCAGAAAATGATGGTTGGAATTGGGATGCTATTGCTTCTAGTATTACTACTAATAGAGCTACTAGTTTAGATGATGAAACATTGATTGATGATGTAAAATTACATTAATTAGGTTAGAGGTTAAAGGTTATAGGTTATAGGTTAAAAGAGTAATAATTTATGGTAGAAGTAATTGGCAATGGGATTAATTATGCTTTAGGATTGGATGCTAAAGAAATCAATTTATGGCAGATGGGATTGAGAGCAGCGGTGATTTATGTTGCTGGATGGATGATGGTTAGGATAGTCGGAGACCGGCGTTTTATTGGTAAATATGCTGCTTTTGATGTTGTTTTAAGTATTATTTTTGGCTCTACTTTAAGTCGTACTATTAATGGTTCTGCTCCTTTTTTTCCAACCATAATGGCTGGTTTTGTATTAGTAGGAATGCATTGGTTATTTGGTGGGATTTCTTTCCATTTTCCAGCTTTAGAAAATTTAATTAAAGGTTCATCTCGCGTTTTAATTCGGGATGGTGAAATTAATTATAAAGCAATGCAAAAAAGTCATATTACTGAAAAAGATTTAAACTCTTCTTTGCGTTCTCAAGCCAAGCTTACTGATGCTTCACAAGTTGAAATTGCACGTTTGGAAAGTAGCGGTGATATTAGCATTTTACCTAAAGAAAATCTTCCGCAGGTAATTGAAGTTTCTGTAGATAAAGAGATTAAAACTATAGCAAATTTCAGTTGAGTCCAATACACTAAAACCTCACCCCCTTCCCCTCTCCTTATTAAGGAGAGGGGTGCCCGGAGGGCGGGGTGAGGTAAAATTTGTATTCCACTCAAGTGAA
>JBHJOU010000894.1:0-8740 GCA_050329355.1 Rivularia sp. (in: cyanobacteria) | reverse complement strand
TGGTATTCGCACTATGAACAAAACAGAAGCAGAAGCACTTGCAAACTATTTTCACGTAGATGTTAGCTTGTTTATATAACTGACTTTAGAAATTAGCCAAGGTGAGTAAATTCACTGTTGTATCGTCTAAAATAAAACAAAAAGCTCCTAGACGATGACAAACCCCAGTAACCCCAACGACATAATCCAACACATCCTCAACGGAACGCAAACCGATGACGATGTGGAAGCTTTGCGTCAGTGGTTAAATTCTGGTGGTATTCAAAATATCCAAAATCTGCAAGTAGGTAAGTACAACGTCAATATCGGACAGGGACAAAATGTTCATGTTGGGGATAAAACCTACCAAGGGCTTGATGCAGAAGCAATTCGAGAAGTTGCTAATGCAATAATTCGCGGTTCCAACACGACAGAAATTCGAGAAATTGTTCGTTTTACCCTCAAGGAAGAGTTGCCAAATTTGACATCAGAAAATCCAACCATAACTTCCCGTAAAACGATTTTAATCCTGGCTTCCAGCCCTACAAATGAAGCAAGATTGCGTTTAGATAAGGAATTGCGCGAAATCGATGAAGGTTTGCGAAGGTCACAGCACCGCGATAAATTTACTTTGCAACCCAAATTTGCTGTTCGTCCCGATGATTTACGTCGTGCTTTGTTAGATTTTAATCCCCAAATTGTGCATTTTTGTGGGCATGGTTCGGGGGAAAATGGTTTAATTTTGGAATCGGATGCGGGGTTAGCGCAACTTGTCCCTACCCAAGCTTTAGCAAACTTATTTAAACGATTTGCAACGCGAGGACTGGAATGTGTGGTTCTCAACGCTTGCTATTCGGAAGTTCAAGCCAACGCGATCGCAGAATATATCGATTACGTAGTCGGGATGAATAGTACGATTGGTGACAATGCCGCGATTCAGTTTGCAATCGGTTTTTATGACGAATTAGGTGCTGGTTGGTCATTTGAAGATGCCTATCACGGTGGTTGTGATGCCATTGCGCTACAAGGAATACCCGAAGAAAATACCCCTGTCTTCAAAAATCTCAAAAAAAAGTCCCAGTAACGGCAATAAATCGAGTTGATGAGTTGGTGCAACAAGTACGTACCCGTCTCCACGACAGTATCCAAAGATTACACGGAATAATGCCGTTATGGGGAATCGATAATTGGGTTCCCTTGGGAGATTTGTTTGTAGATGTCAATATTTTAGAAAAAACTAGCAGTAGCCGTAGGTCAGAAGTAGGTGATTTGTGGCAAGATTTTACCAAGGGTGAATCCAATTACCGCAGTTTGGATCGGATTGGTTTGGGTAATCAACAGCAGCGTGTGTCGGGTTTGACTGTGCTGGAGCGAGGTACAAACTTGATGGTGGTGGGGAAACCGGGTTCGGGGAAAACTACCTATCTACAAAGGATTGTCACCGAATGCAATAACGGCAAATTGCAAGCGCAGCGAATTCCCGTGTTGATAAAGTTGCGAGAGTTTGTAGACGATGGACGCAAGTATAAATATAATTTGGATCAATTTTTTAGTCAACTTTGGCGGTTGAGTAGTACAGATATTGAGTTAGTGCTAAGTCAAGGTAAAGCTTTGGTATTGCTGGATGGCTTAGATGAGGTGACGGGGGAAGCGGGAAAGCAAATTACCAGGGAAATCAAGCGATTTGCGCGTATTTATCCCCAGGTGCTGGTGGTGGTGACTTGTCGGATACAAAGCCAGGAATCGCGGTTTGAAAGGTTCGATTATGTGGAGGTAGCGGATTTTAACGAGAAGCAGGTGCGAACTTTTGCAGAGCATTGGTTTGGAACTGTGTGTGAGAATGAAGAGGAGAAACAAGCACGGGAATTTTTAGAACAGTTGTTTTGGGAAGAAAATAAACCGATTCGGGAATTAGCGATTACCCCGTTATTACTGAGTTTGACTTGTGCGGTGTTCCAGCAAACCGGGAAATTTTACTCGAAGCGTTCCAAGCTATATGAGGAGGGATTGGAGTTATTGTTGGTGCAGTGGGACAAATCGCAGGAAGTGGAGCGGAATGAGGTTTATCGGGATTTGTCGGCGGAGCGCAAGTTGGAATTGTTGAGTTATATTGCGGTAAAAAAGTTTGAGGAAGAGCAGTATGTATTGTTTGAGCAGGAAGAATTGGAAGGGTATATTGGGGAGTTTTTGGGGATCGAACGACGGGAAAGTCAAGGGGTATTGAGAGCGATCGCATCTGTGCATGGGTTATTGATTGAGCGATCGCACAAGGTTTGGTCGTTTTCGCATTTGACTTTTCAAGAGTATTTGGTGGCGACGTGGTTTTGCAAAACTCAAAAATGGGATTTACTAGCATCTCATGTTGGACAACAGTACTGGAAGGAAATATTTTTCACAATAATAGAATTAGAGAATAAACCCGAAGAATACGATGAGATATTTCGCATAATAAAAACAGAAACAGATAAAATAATGATAGATAATGAATTACAGATTTTTCTTATTTGGCTAAATGAAAAATCTAATTCAATTCAAACTAAACTTAAGCCCGCAGCGGTAAGAGCTTTGTACTTATCTTCTGTAGACCCAGATATTGAAATCAGTCATGACCTTCCTAAATGTATCGATCCTAAAATAAAGGATATTATACTTGATAAATATAAATTTGATGTCAATATTGATAATCCGTGGGAAATAACACTTGATTTTGCACTAAATCCTTCTAAGTGTCCCGATTTCGCAGAAATACGTATTGCACAAGAATTATATCCAGAATTCGGAAAAATATTGATACAATTCAGCAATCTAGTATCCGACAGATTTCATAACAGAGAACGATTTTTAAAATGGTGGCGATTGCACGGGCGTGAATGGAACAAAAATTACAGAAATGTACTGATTAACTACCGAAATATTCATCATGTTCGTAAATTCAGCTTATTCCAAAAGAACAAAATCAGCAGTTATTGTTATGCAAATCAGCTACTAATGGATTGTCTAAATATAGCTACTATTGTAAATCAGAATACAAGAGAGCAAATCGAAGCAACTTTATTATTACCGATCGCGGAAATCGAAAAACGCAAACGTGAAAATATAGAGTAACGCGATCGCATCATATCCAGACTGTTAAAATACAGGCGATTTCTCTAAATCCCAAAGAATTATGACTAAAATCATTAGCACTCAACACCTTTCCCCAGAAGCAATTAATCAGATCGTTAACCACTTACCAGATTATATAAAAGCTGCACTCTTAAAAAAATCCACCGAACTTGAATGCTCACTTGAAGCGACTATCGAAATGGCAATATCTAGTTTTCTTGATGAAGAAGCATTTAGCTTTGAGGATTGTCTACTTGCTCAACGTCTCAAAGATGGGAATGAATAAAATTATAACAATACGCCTAAAAGCTGCCACCAAAACTGACGTATCAAATAAGACTTTCATAATCAGCAATTAAGCTATTAATTCGTTCTTCCCGCATTTGTTCGACAGCAGTATCTAAATTACCGATGGGAGTAGATTGGACGACTAAAGCTGTTCCAACTCGGTATACTAATGGCTCAGTATTTAGTAAATTTTCAACTGCAACTTGTAAAAATTCTTCGGCTGTCATCCCTTGTGCTGCGGCTTGAGCTAGCAAACGGGCTTCAATTTCTGGAGTTAATTCAAGGGTAATTGCCATAGAATAATCCAATCTGTTCTTGTAATTAGATTATAATTAGAACAACGACAATATTCGCAGTAACCAAAGGCGCGAGCAGCAACAATACGCCGAATAAATTCTAGTGTTTTCTCGGACATTAGGCAACGTTGCTATGTGTAGGTAGAAATTCTTGAATTAATACTTTCAAATCAACTTGACGCAGTTGAGCCAATTTAATCAAAGCTTCCGCACGTTCGACATCCATTTGTTCGACGCGATCAATATATACTAATAACTCTTGATGTTCGGCATCGGTAATTTCTTCCGCTTCGTTTCGCTGACGTAAATAAGCCAACCTTTGTTGTTCTTCAGGAGGTAAGCGACGTTGGATGATTTCAAGTAAAGCTGTTTCGTTGGCTTCTGGTGTTGTTTCCGATTCTTGCAAAGCTTCATGGGAAAGGGTTTCCAAAAATTCAACTGCCCTGACCAAAGATTCTCCCGGCAATTGTTCCAGGAGTGCGATCACTCTTTGACGAATTTCTGTTGGTGCAGCCATAGGAAACCTGAACTAACTTGCTTATAGCTGATATTATAACCATCATGGCGCATTTGGGGAAAACAAACGCTCATGTCCAAATTGCTACAATACAGATAACTTATCATCCGCGATCGCTATGACTCACCAAGAAATCGAACATCAACTTCTAAACCTATCGCTTGCAGACAAAGCCGAGATAATTCAAAGTCTAACCCGTCAGCTAATTTTATAGGTGTACTGGAATGCAAAGGAAGATTCATAGTCCAAAACAGAGCTTCCATAGTTTTTAAACCAGTTTTTTAACTACTATTTTTTCATATTTATCATAGTGATATTATAAACGCGGGAAATATTTTACCTTATTTACCAAGTGCGGATACAAAAGGATACAGCCCAATATTAATGTAAGATAGTATCTGGAATGGGAAGAGGGATAAACAAAAGGTTTGGTAACGCGATTACCTTGGCAACCACTTTGTGGTATCACACAGGGGAAAATCGACTTGTTTGTTTATAGTTTTTCCAGGGATGTCTAATCATCCAGATCAAGTATCTTAAAATACGGTGTAATTACTGAGAAACAGCCCCAGCGATGCCTGACTCTGAAGATTTACTTGCTATTATTGATCGCATTCTCCGTCAGCAGCACAGTGAAGGAGATTTGGACGTTTTGCGTCAGGCAATTAGCGCAAGCTCTAGCCCCGGTTCGCTACAGATTGGTAAGTATAACGTTAATATCGGGGAAGGGAAGGATGTTCACATTGGTGACAAGATTTACCACAGTACTGATGCAGAAGCGATTCGGAAAATAATCAAAGAAATTCTATCCAGTCAAAAAGCTCCAACTGCGGTTAAGTATATTGCTTACACAGGTGTGCGTAATTTCGTTGGACGCAGTGAGGAACTTGTCAAAATTCACGAAAAACTCCATCAACAAAACGCTGTAGCCATTTCTGCGGTTGCGGGAATGGGTGGTGTGGGGAAAACAGAATTGGCGATAAAATATGCCAGGGAACATGAAGCCAATTATCCTGGTGGAATTTGTTGGTTAAATGCGAGAGATGCAAATACAGCTGGGGAAATTATTCAATTTGTCCAGCTACAAATGGGTTTGGAAGTACCTCAGCAGGATTTTCAAGGAAATCCACTAACGCTGATTCAACAAGTAGCTTGGTGTTGGCAAAATTGGCAATCACGAGTCGGTTTGGTGTTGGTTGTATTAGATGATGTGACGAATTTGGAAGGGTTTGCTGAGTTACTTCCCACAAATAACCGCTTTCGGGTTTTGATCACAACCAGATTGAGAAATCTCGACACCAATATTCAGGAAATACCCCTTGATGTGTTGTCAGCAGAGGAAGCTTTGGAATTATTGATTAATTTAGTTGGTGAGCAGAAGGTAAATAAGGAATTAAAAATAGCTCAAGAATTATGTAAATGGTTGGGATATTTACCTTTAGGGATAGAATTAGTTGGCAGATATTTAGTTAAAAAGCCTCCACATTTTACTTTAGGGAAAATGCTGGAGCAGTTGAAACAGCAGCGACTGGAACAAGAAGCGATTAATCCCCAGCAAAAAGGATTGAGTACTGCACAGCTTGGTGTTTTAGATGCATTTGAAATAAGCTGGGTGGAATTGAATCAAGAAACACAGCAAGTTGCAGCGTTAATAAGTCTGTTTGCAGCAGATATTTTTGTGTGGGAATGGGTAAAGTCGATGACTCAATCACTCAATTGGGATGAGTCGGATGTTGAAGTCGCAATTGAGCAACTTTACCAACGTCACTTGGTACAGTGTTTAGAAGAAGAGAGCGAATATTACTATAAAATACATCCCTTAATTCGGGAATTTTTACAACTTAAGTTAATATCTTCTACTGAAATTAACGAATTAAAACAAGCATTTTCTAGTACTTTTATTGAGATTGCTCAGACAATTCCTGATTCCGCAACACTGGAATTTATCAACTCAGTCAAAAATGCTATTCCTCATTTAACAGAAGTCGCAGAAAATTTAACTGATGCTGTCAACGATGAAGAATTAATTTGGGTTTTTACTGGTTTAGCTAGATTTTACAATGAACAGGGTTTATATGTATTAGCAGAACCTTGGTACGAGCAATGTGTCTTAGTAGCAAAATTGCGCTTGGGAGAAAATCATCCCCTTGTTGCACAAAGCTTGAACGATTTAGCTCTACTCTACTGTTACCAAGGAAGGTACGAAGTCGCAGAACCTATTCACATCCAAGCATTGCAGTTAAGAAAACAGCTACTCGGAGTTAATCATCCCCATGTTGCAACCAGTTTGAATAATTTAGCTGAACTCTACCGTTCCCAAGGAAAGTACGAACAAGCAGAACCTCTTTACATCCAAGCTTTGGAGTTAAGAAAACAACTTCTGGGAGAAAACCATCCCCATGTTGCAACCAGTTTGAATAATTTAGCTCTACTCTACCATTACCAAGGAAAGTACGAAGCAGCAGAACCTATTCATATCCAAGCATTGCAGTTATATAAACAGCTACTGGGAGAAAACCATCCGGACTTTGCTAGTAGCTTGAACAATTTAGCTGTACTCTACGATTCCCAGGGAAAGTACGAAGCCGCAGAACCCCTTTACATCCAAGCATTGGAGTTAAGAAAACAGTTACTCGGAGTTAACCATCCCGACATTCCACAAAGTTTGAACAATTTAGCTGTACTCTACGAACTCCAAGGAAGGTACGAAGAAGCAGAACCCCTTTACATCCAAGCATTGGAGTTAAGAAAACAGCTACTCGGAGTTAATCATCCCGACACTGCACAAAGCTTCAATAATTTAGCAGTATTCTATTATTTCCAAGGCAAGTACGAAGAAACAGAACCACTTCATATCCAAGCTTTGGAGTTAAGAAAACAGCTACTCGGAGTTAATCATCCCGATATTGCACAAAGCTTCAACAATTTAGCTGCACTCTACCGTTCTCAAGGAAGGTATGGAGAAGCAGAACCTCTTTGCATCCAAGCTTTGGAGTTATATAAACAGCTACTCGGAGTTAATCATCCCCACACTGCATACAGCTTCAACAATTTAGCTCAACTCTACAAGTCCCAAGGAAAGTACAAAGCAGCAGAACCTCTTTTTCTCCAAGCTTTGGAAGTAAGACAATCAATTCTGGGAGAAAACCATCCCGATTATGCAATTAGTTTGAACAATTTAGCTGAACTCTACCAATTCCAAGGAAGGTACGAGGAAGCAGAACCCTTTTACATCGAAGCTTTGGAGATTGTGGATCGGGTTTTGGGTGCAAATCATTCCAATACGGTAACTTTTCGGGGAAACATGGAATCTTTACGTACACAGATGGGAAAGAGTGGGGATGATTCTTGATATGGAGGTTGAAAAAGGTGGTTTTTTGGTTAATTGTTGTGGATTTCGGTCAATTGACTCGTTGGTAATGAGAGATGTTGCGATCGCTTCGTTTGTCGCAATGACGGTTTTACGATTTTATTTACACGTACCTCTACGCTTCAAAGAATATAGCAATTAATACATTAAAACTAGTTTAAATAAAAATTATTTTATCCGGTCAGAGCATTATTTTTACAGTTATCATGTATCAAATCATATTGTGCTGCTACTTTACTTAGTTAGTAGTACTGATGAATCGGCTAAATTTTAGTTAGAAATTTCATTGCTTGTGCTGCTTGTACTTATATTGCGGGCGGCAAGTTTTTGATGCAAATATTACATCTTGAATTGATAGCGATGGAATTATAAATGAACATATATTAAGCGCGAGGTATGGGTGACTGACATCAAGGTTGGACAGATAGTTCGAGTTCGCTCTCGTCAATATTTGATTGAGGATGTTGTGATTTCAATATCTGATATTGGTGATAATAGGGTGCGGCTTGCCTGTTTGGAAGATGATGCTCAAGGACAGCAATTAGAGGTTTTTTGGGAACGTGAGGTGGATGCTCAAGTTATGGGGGCTTCGTCTTGGGAGTCGGTTGCCAAAAAAGGTTTTGATCGACCCAATTTTTTTAGTGCTTATTTTCATGCTCTGCGGTGGAATTGCGTTACTTCTACTAATCCTAAGTTGTTTCAGGCTCCTTACCGTGCGGGGATTGAGGTTAAGGCTTATCAGCTTGAACCCTTAAGAAAAGCTTTATTAATGCCGAGGGTTTCACTATTTATTGCTGACGATGTGGGTTTGGGAAAGACTATCGAAGCTGGTTTAATTTTGCGCGAGATGTTGATGCGTCAAAAAATTAAACGGGTAGTGATTTCTTGTCCTCCTTCGGTTGTCAGACAATGGCAAGAGGAAATGGAGAGCCGTTTTGGTTTGATATTTAAGATTTTTGATCGAAATTTTATTGCGATGCAGCGTCGGGAGCGCGGTTATAGCATTAATCCTTGGACAACTCATAATCGGTTTATTATTTCCCATGCGTTGCTTAGGGATGAGACTTACGGGGCTTTGTTAAGGGATTGGTTGGGAAATTTTGCTGCTAGCTCAATGTTGATTTTGGATGAAGCTCATAATGCTGCACCTGCTAGTAGTTCAAAATATGCTGTGGATTCCCAATT
>JBHJOU010000128.1:0-10092 GCA_050329355.1 Rivularia sp. (in: cyanobacteria) | reverse complement strand
GAACCCTGTTCTTGCCATAAGCAATAGTTTTCTGTTTTTTCAATTTCATTAAAAAGATAATCGCGTTTTTTAAGACGATTGACTCGAACCAGTAAGCACCCTGTAACGCCCCACAAGCTCATCACAGCGGTGCTATTTCCTATTAGCTGATAGGGATTATCAGAAGGTAAATCGCGTACCTTCATGATTGCTTCCCCTTTATAGGGAATAACACCACTATAAGAGCCGTACCGCTCCCACTCATCGGCGAGTACGAAGCGAGGCTTGTTGCAGTACTTTTTATTCAGGGCTAGTTGTCCCTTCTCCCCATTCACGGATTGTGGGCAAAATTGAATTTCTGTAAGGTTATAAGGTTGGCGAGATTGGCTTGCTCCAAATCCAACGATTGCTGATAAACCGAATAAGCACACACCACCTAATTCGATAATTCCCGCCTTCATAATCCCTTACCTTTTTCTAAAGACAAGTGATAAAGTGACTGCAATAATCGCGAATGAAATTGCAATTGTCAGCCACGGGTCAAGTTGAGGATGTTTTCCTTCTATGGTGTCTATTCCGCGCTGTATTTCTTGCGCGGTTTGGTATGTGGCATCTCTTACGTCCATATATTCATTTACCGCTAAGTATGTAACCCAAATAGAAACCGTAAGCCCTCCCAAAGCACGAAACGCATTTTGCATATTTTCTACTTCTATTCCTTCTTGATATCCAAGCCGAAAACCAGAAAGTCCGACAATTGAAGACACGCTAGAAATTGAAAAGCATAAACTTACTGCTAATCCGAAATTTATAGTCCCTCCGGTAATAAGTAAGTAACGAGCAACTAAGTAACCACTGGCATTTAATGACCATGCAAAGGTAAATGTTGTAATTTTTTCAGTGGTTACAATTATCTTTTTTCTCTGCTTTTTTCGTTCTTCAAGGTGTACGTGTAAGTCTTGGGGAAGTGGGGTATCTGGTATTACTTCCCCTTGTTCTAATTCTTCTGACTCATTAAAAAAACTATTCATGATAATTATTCACTTCCCCTTTTTCTAATTCTTCTTCTTCGTTAAAAAAACTATTCATGACTTTTTTAGAATCCTAGAAGGGTTTCTTTAATAGTTGTTGCAATTCGCTTTACCACTTCTAATGGTGCATACTGTTTTTTAGGAAGGAGTTCGGGGTTGAAATCGCTTCCCATATCTAAGCGGTATTCACCAAGTTTTTCGTCGTACTCTAAGTTAATTTGTTGATTCTTTGTTTCTGTGCTGAGTTGTGTTTGATTGTACTTATACTCGCCGTCAATTTGCTCTGTGTGCGTTGCAAGCCATTTTTGAAGTGTTCCGAGCGCGATTGCGTTTTTATGACGTAAGCTTTCTTTGTCTTTAGCGCTTGTAAAACTTAATTTTTGTTCTTCAGCAGTATTAATGTATTTGGTGTTTGCAAGTTCGCTATCATCTTGATATTTTTGGATTTGGTTGATAGCATCACCTCCAAGTTTTGCAACTTCCGAATGTACTCTATTTAAGTCTTTAGTTCCTTCGATGATATGTTTCATTCGCTCCAAAACTGGTTGAGCGAATTTAGAAATTACTTCACCATCATTCGCCATATCAGCGATGAGATTTTGGGATTTCTCATGATTTAATAAAGCTAAAGTTATTTGGTGTGGAGAAACACCAAATGTTTTTTTGAACTTTTTACGAATTCGACCTGTTTTTTGAGAAACGTGGTCTTTAATTTTGAGAGGGCGCATTTTTCCCATGATTTTTACAAAGCGCTTTGCGCTTAGACGTGTATATGTGTGTGCAGAGGTAGTGAATTCGCTTGTCGTATTCCCCGATCTTTTTTTGGTGTTCTACAAATTGCTGGCGCTCAAAATAGCGCGTCAGCGGTACGTACACCCCAAAGTGTAAGGAAGTAAGAGGCACGAAAATTATCAAAAGTAAGATGGAAATTTTTTGATAGTAGGAGAAGCGCCCAAACGCGATTCCTATGCATTCTAAGAGCGAATAATCATCAGATGCTCTAGAGGGTAACGCCGTATTCGGCTGCGAGACTTGAGATGTGACTGGTAAGTTCGGTTGTGTTTTTCTGAAAGTGGCTTCCTATGATAGCCTCGTAATCAACTTCTTTGCGGTCAATTTGTTTGAGCTTGCGACGAAGCATTTCTGCTTCTATATCTGGCATTGCTGCAACTAAAGCCACAATGCTATCGGTTTTATTGTCTAGTTGCGTGAGTAGTTGAGATGCTACCTGTTTGTTTCTGCTTGTATCGTAGTCGGCTATCTCTTGGATAAGCGTAATTGCTTCATGTGGTGCTAACTGATTAATGTCAGTTTTGGTAACTGAATTGATATCAGTTTTGGTGACTGAATTGTTATCAGTTTTGGTAACTGAATTGTTATCAGTTTTGGTAACTGAAAGTTCTGTTGGTTGTGTGGTAATTAATTCGGTAGAAGCATCAGCAACCTCCATTGCCGATGAATTATTTTCTATTTCCGAAGAAAGCAATGGGTTTTCTATTGACGATAAATTACTTTCTATTTCCGAAGAAAGCAATGGGTTTTCTATTGACGATAAATTCTTTTCTATATCCGAAGAAAGCTGCGGGTTTTCTATCTCTTGAGATTCCATTTTTGCTGCTAACTCAATATTATATGAATCAGAATTCTTAGAATTAGAATGCCTCTCAATCGTATTAACTGTTTTAACTCGCTGCTCATGTATATAAGCAACAATGCTCTCTTTCTCCTGTTTGGTCATAGCTTCATAATCAACAGAAGGAAATTCTTCTATAATTACTTTCCTGATTTCAGCAAAAGAAACCGTTTTAAGTTTCCGACCATTTACTTTTTTCTTGTTTAAGTTACTTTGAATCTGTCTTAAGTAAGTATCATTTTGAGGCACTACAATTTACTCTCCTTGCCCACTTTTAGGACACATCGTATAAGCAAACGTAACTACTCTATAGGCTTCATCAAAGCTATAGAGCCTATCCTTTGAAAAGGATAATTGAGCTTTATAAAAGCTCTTATAAATAGCGGAATTTGAAAGATTAGTAGTACTCCGAATAAGAGTACTTAAATCCGAGCCGGTAACTGAAGTAAAGCTATACTTAACAGTAAAAACGTCTAACTTACTAAGCGCTTCTTTGGTAAGTATTGTGCGCGGTTGCAGTTTTTTGAAATTGGCAAAAAACTCTACGGTTTTCATGTCCAATATCAGTCCTGCTTGCCGCAATTCAGTACGAAACAATAACCACTGACTATTTCTAATGTTGCCGTAAATCTCTTGAAACTTTTTGCGATAAGGGTCGTTACCTGTGATGGTTTTTGGCATACCAGGCTTCACTACTGTTGCAGTAAAGATGAAGTCACGAAATCAACGGTTACAACCAAAATCTGGAAACGCTTACGTTTTACGCACCCGTTAGTTTTTCGTATGGCTAAATATTAGCATCTTGTTGATAAGTTAGCAACAAGATTGTAATATCATTACCTAATATACTCGAAAGAGCTAATCTGATACGCTATAACAATCTAATTTGTAATACGTATAGTAAATGCCCGTTGTAAACACCATAAAAGAATTTTTAGACGAAAAAAATATTACTCCCTACCGCTTCTCTCAGGAAACGGGGATAGCGCTAAACACCGCCTACGCACTCTACAAAAATCCACAGCAAAGACCTGGGGCAGCGGTATTGGATAAAATTTGTGATACTTACAAAGTTCAACCGAATGAAGTGCTACTTTGGGTTGACCCCGATAAATCAAATTAAACGATGAATTATCTTTTCCTGTAAATGCGGGAAAAAAGTTCTCTTAAATGCACACATCAGGGGTGAAGACCTCCTCTCACCTATCTCTCACCAATAAAAACTCTAAACGCACCCCAAATTAACAGGGTGCGTATGAGCTAAAATTTATTTCTCTTAATTGCATTGTTGCTTGTAACACTTATCGAATAAGAGTCTCACCCTATTACTTGAATTTTTTGAGTTAAAAATACGGGGAAAAGACCTACTTTTAACTTAGATGCGTTTTTGTATCAAGTACTTGAGGTAATCGCCCGCACACGCGGGCGAACGTCGTCATTGTAAGAAGAATTCACCCTGAGCCACAAGGCACTACGCCTACATTGTGATAAATATGACACGTTACCTATACCTTTATTGAAACGTAGAAAAAGCCTTGATATTACGAATAATGCCAGCACCGTAGCGTTATTCTTTATCCAACAAAGCTTTTACATGGGGACTGTATCAATAAAAACTGGAGTTGCAATGTATATACAGTTTGGGGCTTTAGCTATTCGGTAGTTGAAATTATTTAGCCGGGTGGTAGAGTTTGTCTTTTGCGTTAAACCGCCACGAATACTTACTTCGGTCCCGGTTCTTACTCCACTCCGCAAACTCTTCGGGAGTTAAACTTTCATGCTTTTCTTGGAGCGTGGGAATCTTGACGTTAAGCCGTAGCGCGAGCTTTTCTGAGTCAAGCGCTTCTATTTGCGCTGGTTTACCACTAGTATTGTAGGGATTGCCGGATGATTTATATCTGGAGCGATTATTTGATGCGTTGACATTACTTTGAATTGCACCTAACGCTCCTTCTAAGAAAGCTACTCGGTTGTTGAGCGCTTCTAGTTTTTCTTCGGTGTGAGAATTAGTGAGATTTGGCGCTTCTTGCCCCTTAATGCTATCGGCTAATTGCTGCAAATCGGACTCTAACTTTAGCAATCGCGCTTCCGTGGTTATTTCCAAACCTGGTATTTCTCCCAGTTCATGAAGCAAGCCCCGAATAACTATATCTGTAGCAGTTTTACCTGGTTGTGGAGAAGCTGCTTTACGTAAGGCACAAGCTATTGGCTGCGGTAACTTGAAATTCATCGACTCCCGCTTAACTGTTGCCATCTCTACACCTCAAATACACCCCGTACAGATAGCTTACATTATTGGTGAATATAAATCATATAGATGGGGTGTAGACATGAAGGACAAAATCTATACGATTCAAGGGGTTTAGTGATATTTTATGTGACACGGGCTTCATGCGTTGAGCAAGCTGCTTAACAAGAACATTTAACTCCCGGTTTCTTGCGGAAAACTACGGGAGCATTCCGCAAGAAACCAAAACCCGGAAGAATACTTGTTTGCTAATTATTGCAAGTGGTGGTGGTGTGTCGATAACGGTTACACTCCACTTGCTCATATTCGTTTCTCTAAGCACAGTTTAATATTTACGATGGAATTGTAAATAAGAAAGGTGAAGAGTTTAGCATCCCTGTAATTAGTGGGGATGGAATTGCAGAAATTCTGCTGGGTTTACCGTGGTTATTTACCAAACGGTTGGTGGTAGATTTCCCTGTTGAAACGTTGACTTTGGGATAATTTTTATTACGATTGGGATGAACGAAAAGTACTGAAATTTTGATTGTCTTATTAATTACGCTTCGGATGCCCGAAAAATAGTGAAATGTTGACCGTCTTGTTGATTACGCTTCGGTATTAGAAAATTAGAAATCCCAGGACAAGAATTTAACCACGCTCGCATATTGACTGTGAAGGTTAATTGCGCTTTGGTTTTGGATTTACTTTTGGATTTGGGTTGCTTCCTATGTGTTTTTCGATTCTTTGTAATTTTTCATTTGTATAACCTACCTGCGTTTGGGTATCTGAGAGATTACTTCGGATTATTTCAATTTGCTGTAGTGCAACGGTTGGTATTGGAGGAGGAGAAATCGCAAAAATTTGTCTGGTTGTTACTCCAATGACCCCACAGAAAATAAACAAAAATACCACTCCTAAAACCCATCTATCAATTCTATAAATCGAGGTCAAAACCGCGATTAATATTCGTTCTAGTATTTCTTTCATTCCTCCTTTCCGGCGCTGTTCTAATATAGTCGCTATCTTCTTCTGGTATCTCGCTAAGTCCTCTATCTCCCTCCTTATCAAAGTCAATTCCGTGTTGTGGTAAATCGTCATTTCCCTTTTCAACTCCCGGATTTGGTTCTGAGATAATTCCACGGTCAAGGTTTGATGGTTCGTCAATACTTGGTTCAAGCTCACCAACTGCTTTTTCAGCGTCGGTATTTCTTGAGCGACGTTTCTCAAAATCGGCGAGATTTCGGTTAAGTTCTTCAATTGCTCCGACTGTTCTTGTGATGTTAAATCTAGCGCGTTCAATGCTGTCCCAAGCTTGCCGCAAGACGCTGCTAAATTGTTGATTGTCTCGCTCTGGTCTGCCGCTGCTTTCAGTTGCTCTGCTGTTAGTTCCGTCCACTCTTCTAGCTCTCCTTGAAGTTCTTCAAATAATTGCTTCCAATCAGTTGGTGCTGTTTCTGTCAGCTGTGCTAAGTAACCGATATATTGCACCAAGCGAAACGCTGGGTCTTCCGGACGCATCCCAGAATCCATAGCAAAGCGCAACACCTTGGCTTGGAATTCTGGTGGTTTGTCATTTAACAGCTTGTCTAAATGAGATGGTTGTTTTTTACCTTTAGAAGTCATAAATTTACCTAAGCTCGAAAAATTATTCTTTCCATTGGTCAATTCTTACGAGAAGTAGTCATTTATTTACCTCTATCAAAAAGTCTTCTTTAAATAGTCGCGGTGCTAAAAAATCGCTTTCTTACTAAGATTAAGGCTGTTCAAATTGGGATGCATTGTACGAATCGGAATTAACCTAACTTCTGAAAATCTTGTTGGATATAATTTTTATCCTATTGATTCTTTCATTTTTTTTTGACGGCTCCCGAATGCTTGGAGTAAGGTGGTGGATTAATATTAAAAAGCTGGGGATTTCAGTTTTAGAGCTTTTAGTTTTTTTAAGACAGATGTTGAAGGAAGGTTTTTTGTAACACAGAAATGACAGAAATTGAAAGTTGCGGATTTCAGTTTCTATTCACGGGCAGTCCTAATTGGATTTCAGCTTTCTCAAAGTTACTTTTAGCTGTGTCCACCCACCCAAATAATCTTGATTGATTACTCAAAGTAAGAGCATCATGTTCCAAGGCTTCGGAAAATGACAAATCATTCGAGTCAATGAAATCAAAAATATCGTCAAACAATTCTGGTAAATCCAACTCGATTGCACCATAAGATAATGCCGTCTGCCGTGCCTTGGAATTGTTGTAACGGGTAAACTTATCACCAGTACCCCAATACAAGTTTTTGACCAGCACATAATCCACTTGATTACCACAAAACTCCAACAATCTTTTTAACTGCACCACCGAATCTTTCACCCTTCCTAAAACGCTGACCATCGTGATGCGATAACCCAAGCGTTCGGCATTCTGAAATAAATGAATATCATCAGCCAAACTTTCAAAATATTCAGCAGCACCAGCCGGTAAATCAACTAAAGAAACTTGAGGAGATAAAGAAAGTAAATCATCTTGGAGCGCATCCGCTCCACCTCTTTGATTTAACTTGAGAGTTTTTACTCCCTCCGAAACCTTGTTGTAATGTCTCCACAATTGTGGATTTGATGGGTCACATTCGTAAGCAATACAATTAACATTTTTTGAGCGATAAATATCTAAAAGTATTCGAGCTACAACGCTTTTACCCGTCCCCCCTTTATCACCCGTTATCATCACAATTCTTCTCAAAGTTTGTGACTTTTTAGATTTCTCACTTTTAGTACTTTTAGCTTTAGTCATAAATCATCATCGCTATAAACTTGAGGCTGAAAACTATGTGCATTATCTTGTGACTTTGAATCTTTCCTATTACCTTTTTGAGCTTGAGTTTTTACGAGATTTTTTTCTTGAGATTTAACTTTTCTTGACCGTGGGGTTCCTCTCTTCAAATTACTTTTATTTCCGTTCTCAATTGGTTGACTCAATTCGGCATCCCGCTGATTAGAAGTATTCTCTTCTCCCTTCTCTACTTCAGTTCCTTCAACTTCCGTTGTCTTCTTCTTTTTACGACGAGTGTTCTTATTAATTTCACTCAATAAATACTTCAATCGGCTACCGCTGATATTAATACCTAACCCAGATAAAACCTCTGCAATTTCTTCATAGGTATAATTCTTTTTTAAGGCTCCATTTATATAACGCCTCATTTGACGAATAGCTTCCTTGGCAGAAACATCCGGTAACTCCTTCGGTTTGAGTTCCTTGAGTGCGTTTATTGCGGATGGAATCTTTTCCTTATCAATTCTGTCCGGTTCTTGTTGTGATGTAGTCACCGTATTGATTTATATACCTCCAGGAAGGAATGAAAAATTATATTGAATTTCATTGATATAAAATACGAATGTTGTTGTTATTTTCATTCAAATCTAAGACATCAGCACCACTTTATATTCTCTCCAAAAAATATTTAAAATTCTGTTGACTCTTCTCTAAAAAAGTAATCCTGTAATAGATATATTTTAAATAAAAAAATAAAAATTATGGAAATATTTATACTACTTTCGACAGATGTTTTTGGATTAAATTAGTTGAAACATTAAATTTAATCCGTCTCCGGAGTTTTATCTCATTTCATTACTCCTGCATGGTATGATATTATTTAATATTTAAATACGAACCTTCGCTCATATAAATAGGTGTAAGATTTTTGTATAACTGAGCGCTCCGGGGTTTCAATCTTCCTCGTCTTCTAATTTGTTTTACGACTTCCGAATTTTTTAGTCGTGGAGCTTTACTCGTCTCCCCTGGTTTTTTTTAAGTAGGCGGCGCGTGAATGCCGCCCGATTCCGAAGTTCTGGCGATGTGAATTCCTTCTACTCTTCTCGTCTTCCCCCAGTCTCGGCTCCCCAATTTCTCGTTCTCCCCCGGCTTCCGGTTCTGCCAGTCCTCTCGTCACCCCGGCGCGTGGGTTAGTAGCCAGCCATGCCCTAAAACTGGCGTTTTACCGTCGCTTGCGCTCGGTACGGGCAGGCTGGCTTAAGTGGGATACCCCCTTAAGAAACCCCCAGTAATCGGCCTTATCTTATTCCTTATTTCTTACTCTAGAGATGCCACGTCGTCGTAAATCCAAAGCCACAATTCGGACACACAATTATCAAGTGCGATTAAGCGATTTAGAACTGGATTGGTTGCGGATGAAAGCAAAAGATGCTGGAGTACCTCAAAGTGTTTTGATACGTTGCTTAACTTTAGGTAAACCACTACCTAAAAGAATCAGTAAAATATCGCTTAAAACTTATCAAGAATTAAGCCGAATTGGCAACAACCTAAATCAGTTAACAAAGGCTTCTAATGCTGCTATAAAAATGGGTTGTCAACCGCCAGTTGATTCAGAAATATTGAAAGAACTTTTAGACGTAGTTAATTTTGTAGGAAGACAGCTTACCTCCCTCATAGATTGTGACGAGGATTCAGAAGAATTAGATGAGGAATCAGGAGATGATTGGGAAGCAGAAGAAAGGTAGAGGATTTAGGGGTTTATTAGATTATGTAGAACAAGATTCGGATGACACATTAATTGGCGGTAATATGTTTGGTCAAAACGCCAGAGAGTTAGCAAAAGAATTTAAAATTTCTAGACAGCTAAACCCAGAAGTTGAACGCGCAGTTTATCATGTGTCTCTTTCTGCTGCACCTGATGATTGTATAGATAAAGAATTGTGGAAAGAAATCGCTCACTCATATCTTGAAAAGATGGGCTTTGACTCCAACCAATACGCAATTTACAGACATTCAAATACTGACAATGACCATATTCATATAGTAGCCAGTCGTATTAGATTAGATACCGGAAAAGTAGTGCATGATGGTTGGGATTATTTACGCTCAGAAAAGGTGCTTAGAGAAATTGAAAAAGAGTATGGTTTATTCCAGGTAAAGAGCAGAGAAAAGCAACAGAAAGCTCCCAGCACGGGACAAGTTAAACGTATCGAAAGAGAGCAATTTGAATATGAATCCGGTAAGCGTCAAACTCCACCAGAAAAGTCCATAAAACAGAAGCTACAGCAAGCGATTAATAAAGCAACTGTGGATAGTCCAACGTTACCATTGATGATTGCCAGATTGCAGGTGAAAGGTATTGAAGTTAGAGCCGGATGCACTCGTAATGGTAAATCAAAAGGTATTTCATATTGCATTGACGAACAAGCATTTAGCGGGACTAATTTGGGTGCTGCTTAT
>JBHJOU010000034.1:0-4443 GCA_050329355.1 Rivularia sp. (in: cyanobacteria) | reverse complement strand
AACTAAATAACCTAACTGCGGTAACTTTGATAAAGAATCCGCCAAAGCAGATAAATCTCTAGCATTCGCAGTTCCAGAACCAGCACGTCCACTCAACCTTTCCAAATCGTAAATTTGTCGTAACAACCCCCGCAAATCTTGACGTAAAGTGGTATTTTCGATCAACTCTTGTATAGTATCTTGTCTAGAATTAATTCCTTTAATATCCAATAACGGTTGTAACAACCATCGTCGTAAAGCACGTCCACCCATTGCTGTAGTTGTCCGATTCATTGCCCATAACAGAGAACCGTGGTAAGTTCCATCGCGAATCGTCTGAGTAATTTCTAGGTTGCGTCTTGTTTGATAATCTACAACTAAAAAATCATTAAAAGTATAAGTCCGTAGAGGTTGTAAAGGTACTTGATTTTCCTTTTGTGTTTCCTCTAGATATTCCAACAAACCACCAGCAGCACGAACAGCTAAAGGCAGATGGTCACAACCAAGTCCTTCCAAAGAACGGAGCTTGAACTTTTCTAATAACCGGCTTCTCGCTTCCGCTTGAGAAAATGGAACTTGCGATCGCAATGCATAACAAAATGTTGTTGGTAAGCATTCGGGTAAACTGTGAGACTTTTCACCGGGTCTTAATAAAGCACCCAAATCTGGAGCATTAATGGGAAATAAGACCTCACTCGGCTGCAACCGCATCAACTCTTGAGTGAGATGCTCCAAATTACTTGTTTGAGTAGTGAGAAATTCTCCCGTAGAAATATCAGCATAAGCCAAACCCCAATTATCTCCGGCAATTACCACAGCGGCTAGATAATTATTACGATTAGCTTTGAGCATTCCATCTTCAAGGAGAGTACCGGGAGTCAGAATTCGGGTAATTTCTCTTTTCACCAATCGACCAGCAGCAACCTGGGAAGCATCTTCCACCTGGTCGCAAATTACTACAGCATAACCCTTTTCTACTAACCCAGTCGCATGACGTTCCCAAGAATGATGAGGAACACCACTCATCGCCACTCTTCCCACATCAGCACCAGCTTGTTTACTGGTTAGGACAAGTTCTAATTCAGTCGCTAAAGTGACAGCATCTGCAAAATAGCATTCAAAAAAATCGCCTACTCGATAAAACAGCACCGCATGAGGATGTTTTTCCTTAGTTTCAATATAATGCTGGTACATTTGACTCAGCTTACTAATATCCACCGTGCGATGGTCGGTGATAGTTGTACTCTGGTTTTTAGATGCAGTCATGGATGAAGGATGCAGATTGCAAGCTGACAATATACGATCATAACCCGATATCGAGATGATCTGGAATTAGCTCAAGGTTTATTTATTTTTCTTTCTTTCTTTAATGGTGGATAACAACCGACTATTTGCTGCAATTTTTACCAACCCGAATTATATAACACCGGATTTTTCTCAATATAAATACGGCTTTTATATTTTTATTGCCATATAAATTACTTTTAACACTGAATAAATTGTCTTCGTATTTTTTTTGATGTCGATAGGCGTTCACCCGGAGTTCGTAGGTTGGGTTAGACACCAAAATCAATATTGTTTCTAACGAGTATCTTTATTAATGGTTTCGTAACCCAACATCCAAGTTGTGGATATAAGAACAGATGTTGGGTTACGACGCTATATAGATTTTTAACTAAAACCCCAAATAATGAATGAAAGCGTCTAACCCAACCTACAATCTATTCAAGGGTTTAAATACGGCTTTAAATATTTAATTTTAGTATCAATTATTTTTTTGCTTAACAAAACTCAATATTTTAAAATTTAATTCATGAGTTTGACTCTATATATTGTGATAAAAAATTACAAAAATTTTATAAATTGAGAATGATATCATCAATAATGCGAATCTTGTCATTTAATTAACGGAATTACGTTGTTTGATTGACTGTATAAAAATGTTGTCAAAATTTTTATTTTTTTTTTGATATAATCTGTTGGGACGTGTATATGCTGTTTTTTAGTAAAGATTTATTTTTGTAGGTTGGGTTAGACACCAAAATCAAACTTGATTATTGCGAGAAATTTTACTATGGTGTCATAACCCAACATCAGTTTGTAGGTTGGGTTAGACACCAAAATCAAACTTGATTATTACGAGAAATTTTACTATGGTGTCGTAACCCAACATCAGGATCTTAGATAAATAAAAATATCCTTCCTCAGATGTAAGGTAGAAAAGATGTTGGGTTACGACGCAATATACATTCGGTAATTCAACCTTAAATTATAAAAGCGTCTAATCCAACCTACACCTACGAACTTGGTTTTCTTGGCTGTAACGAAGATTCATTCAAAATTATTATTCAAATCCAAAAGCTAAAGTATCAAGCATATGTTTACTTTTTTCGCTTCCAACTTCCAAATAAATTTCTAATAACTCTTTATAAGCAGTTTCTCCTCCAACAATATTCCAAAACTCCGAACCAATAATTACAGCATCATCAAAAGGCATATAATTTTTTGCATATGACCATTTATAATCACTTTTTTTTGGTCCATAGGGATTATAAGGCATAGCATAATAAGCCTTAATTTGAGGACGAGATTTAGCACGTAGTAGATGAAATCTCAGCAATCGTTGTGTAACTTCTAAGCATTGTCCTTTATTGGGTTTTGGTGCTTTAATTTCAAAGAAGTATTCTGTTCGGTCTTTTGCCAGAATATACAAGTCTGTACGAACGCTTTTTGTTTGTAAATCATCAGAACATCTAGCTTGGAGTACTGCTGCTATCATTTCTTCCAAGGAAGGTCTAGTTTGTCCTGTTTTAGTTGATGATTCATAATTTTCTTTTTGACATTCGGCTTCCGCAAAAGCTCTAAGACTTACATCAGCTTTAATATCGTAACCTCTAAGCGCTTTTTGATGGTATTCTAAAGCAATTAAACGAGCGCATTCTTCAATAGAATTTCCTAACCTTGTACTCAAACCACGTTCAAATTGATTGATGCGTATTAATGCTGGAGGAATTAATGCTGCTTGAAATGGTTTTAGCTCTCCATTGGATGAGAATCTGGATAAATACTCTTGTGCATTGTCAGGTTTGAGGATTTCACGTCCCTTATACTCATCAATAAGTCCTTGAATAAACCCCTCTAAATAGCCTTTTATTTTAATTCGAGTATTAGAATTAATCGCAGTCAGCCGCATAAAAATCACAAAATTAATTTTAACAATGCTTTTGCTAAATTATAAACAACCGGAATTGAAACCGCATTCCCAAATTGATGTTTTGCTGTTGTTTCATTATCCGCTATCTGAAAAGATTCAGGAAATCCTTGCAATTTTGCATAATCTTGGGCTGTTAAAGGTTTAAATTTCTTTTGTTTATAAATGTTTTGAATAAATGAATGTTTATATAATTCTGGCTCCTGACATTCTAAAGATACTGTGGCTACAAAATCTCTAGTTCCTGTAGCTGTTAAAGTTGCTATTGCATCAGCATGAGGTAAAAATATTTTAGATACTCCCTCAATTCCGGAAGAAATCTTCGAGTTAACGAATTCATATCCTTTATCTTCAATTAAGCGAAGAATCTTTTTTTGAATCAAATTATCCAGTTCTTTTTGATTAAGGTTGGGGATTAATTTATCTAAAACTTGAAAACTTAAAGGATTACCGTCTTTGATTCCATAGATTTTTTTTCTTCGATTTTTTAAAATAGTTTGACAAATTAGTTTTTCTCTCACACTTGTCTCAATTAAATCCCAAGAGTGAACTGTAGTATGCCCATCTCTAATATCAGCGAAAGTAAAAAAATCATTTAGTTCGTCTATTCTTTGAAATCTACCTCTGGAAGCTGGTATTTTACCATCTTTATATAAAATATTTGGAGTAAATTTTTTCTTGATAAAATCACTCTTTTCAATGCCGGAAATTACATCATAAAGTTTAATTTTCTGATTTAAAGGTTTAGGAAAGCTAAAACCCCAACAGTTTTCTAAATCATTTCTGATTCCAACAATGAAAATTCTATCTCTATCTTGAGGTAAACCAAAATCATAGGAATTTAATACTTGATATTTGACTATATAACCTAATGCTGTCAAATTGTTAATTATATAATTCAGACTGTTTTTATTTCTTGGTTCTGTTAAACCTTTGACATTTTCAAAAATAAAAGCTTTGGGTTGATTAAATTCTACTACTCGAAAAACATCTAACCATAACTTACCTCTGGGGTCATTTAAACCTTTTAATTTTCCTGCAATTGACCAAGGTTGACAAGGAACTCCTCCTGTAATTACATCTATATCAAAAGGTAATTTATTTATATTATTAATATCTCCTAAAAAAAGCTCATTGGAATTTTGCTCAGAAATAAAATTTTTCTGATAAGTTTTAATCGCTTCTTTATCTATTTCTGAATAGCCCAAACAAATTCCACCCAATTCTGAAAGAGGAATTCTAAATCCACCAAT
>JBHJOU010000056.1:0-3397 GCA_050329355.1 Rivularia sp. (in: cyanobacteria) | reverse complement strand
CCCTCCTCCGATGCCAGCTCGATCTCGTGGGCCGTTCCGTGTAGGGCGATAGCAACGCGCACTGCTGTGATCTGGCTTCCACCCAGCTCGAGGTTCTTGGGAACTATCAGTATTCGCATTCAGTATCCGGCCAGCAATCCCAGACGGCGACCCAACTCCTGTACCAGAAACTTTTCCAGTGGGTACTAAAAAAGAGATGAATCCTCAAACTCAGCAGCTTCCTGGTGAGCAGCAAACAGTACCATCTTCCTTAAATCAAAGCAGCATTGTCAAAGCCGATATTAATCCAAATACACAAAACGAAAATTTATCCCCATCCAACGATACAACTACTAAGCAGCCAGACGATTATTTAGAATCATCCGAAGCTTTGCTGCGAAGCTTGGCTGAAGAACAACCCCAACCTCAAAAGCCGAAAACTCGTAATGATAGTCTGCTGTCGCCTTTGAGTATTGGCTCAATGCTGCTGCTTTTGGTGTCAAGTATTACCTTTGGCTATATAATATTTAACTTTGATAACCTTCCCACTCTGACTATAGGAAGCTTATTTAAACGCAATCCAGAAAATCAAGTAAGTAAAAACACGGAGAATATTAGTAGCATCAAACCAGATGAAATAGAATTAACCCCCATACCAAAAAATCCCAATTTAGCAGCCGATGCACTTCCAGATATCAATAGTATTGATGATGTCGCAGGAGCAACACCCAAAGCTCAACCCACCCAAGCCGCAAGTCCAGTTCCAGCAGTGCCTGCAACCACAGTAGAGCAGGCAGCACCAACAGTTACACAAAATACTCCAAGGGAACCTGTTGAGCAACCAGAAGCAACAGCAACACCGCAAAACCTGGATGAAATCAAACCATCGAATGGTGGATTTTATAATGTCATCGTAGATAATACAGATGATACTTTAGCTCAAGTCAGAAAAGTAATTCCAGATGCCTATGTGTCTCCAGAAGGTAAATATGTTTATTTGGGTGCCTTCAAATCCAAAGAAAGAGTCAAACAACATTTAGAACTTCTCAAAGAAAATGGAATTACGGCGAGGGTAGAAGAACCAGACAGTTAACAGTTAACAGCGTCTCGGATTGGTTGATGGTTTGTAGCACGATACCATGCACCGTATTAACTGCTCATTGATAACTGAAAAATGGAGGCTTAACTAATGGGGCTGATGGAGCGTATTCTGCGCTTATTTCGTTCAAATGTGAATAGTTGGACTGCTGCACGGGAAGATCCAGAGAAAATTCTCGAACAAACCGTTTATGAGATGCAGGAAAATTTGGTGCAGATGCGACAAGGAGTAGCCCAGGCGATCGCCACGCAAAAACGCACCGAACGACAAGCACTTCAGGTTGAGTCAATGGCATCCGAATGGTATCGTCGCGCTCAAATGGCTTTGCAACAAGAGAATGAGACTTTAGCGCGAGAAGCTCTTACCAAACGTAAAGCCTACCAACAAAATGCAGCCGCTCTCAGAGAACAAGTTGGGCAACAAAAAACTTTAGTCGCTAAACTTAAAAAGGATATGCAGTCTTTAGAGTTAAAAATCTCTGAAGCTAAAACTAAAAAAGATATGTATATTGCTCGCGCTCGCTCTGCTGAAGCTTCTTTGCGACTTCAAGAAATGCTCGGTGACGTTGGGAATACCAGCTCCCTTAAAGCTTTTGAGAACATGGAAAACAAGCTTTTAGAACTAGAAGCAAAACAACAAGCGATCGCCATATCTGGTACAGACGAATTAGAAAATCAATTTGCGAGCTTGGCAGATAGTGATGATGTGGATACCGAACTTTCGGCAATGAAAGCCCAACTACCAAGTAGTACCAAAGAAAATCAACAACCTCCCCAGGAATGAATGAAATTTGACAGCGAAGCCTGTAATATTTCTTTTGATATTTGAGGTTTACAAAGGGGACTAACACAGAAAAGTAAGATTACATTGAAATAGGTAAATATATAAGTAGTAAAAAACCTAACTTTTTATTGCCAGAGCGTAAATCTCAAGAGGAAAAAAATTATGGGATTATTTGACCGTGTAAAACGAGTAGTCAGCGCTAACCTCAACGACTTGGTGAGCAAAGCCGAAGATCCAGAAAAAATACTTGAACAAGCCATCATTGAGATGCAAGAAGACTTAGTTCGCTTGCGTCAAGGGGTTGCTCAAGCAATTGCTGCTCAAAAACGTACTGAGAAGCAATATAACGATGCTAATAACGAACTTAACAAGTGGCAGCGTAATGCAATGCTAGCGTTGCAAAAAGGCGATGAAAACCTAGCTCGTCAAGCCTTAGAACGTAAAAAATCGTTTACTGAGTCTGCAACCACTCTTAAGGTAAGTTTAGATCAGCAAACCGTTCAAGTTGACAATCTTAAGCGTAGCTTAATTCAGTTAGAGAGCAAAATTTCTGAAGCGAAAACCAAGAAAGAAATGCTCAAAGCTCGGATTACCGCAGCCAAAGCCCAAGAGCAACTTGAAGGAATGGTCAGCGGCATGAATAGCAGCGGTGCAATGGCTGCATTCGAGCGCATGGAAGAAAAAGTCATGATTCAAGAAGCCCGCGCTCAATCGGCACAAGAATTAGCTGGAAACGATTTAGAAAGTCAGTTTGCACAGTTAGAATCAGGTAGCGGTGTAGATGATGAATTAGCTGCTTTAAAGGCACAAATGTCTTTACCCGGAAGTGGAACAGCAAGCCAACCCCAACTACCAGAACAAACTGACAGCAAACAGTCAAACCAGAGCAAGAGCGAACCAGTGGATGCAGAATTGGATTCACTACGCAAAGAGTTAGACCAAATGTAATTGTTTATATTTTACCGTTAATTGTTCACAATAGTCCCACAACCAATACGGCTGTGGGATTTTTGCAATTAAAGGTTAAAGGTTAAAGGTTAAAGGTTAAAGGTTAAAGGTTAAAGGGAATTAGACCATTACCAATCACTCAATTAACCATCAACTAACAACTGTCAACTGTCAACTGTCAACTGTCAACTACTAACTTCTATGATTTCACTATATTCAAACTCATTTGGACTTTGTTTCACTAAAGGATATCTTCCCCCATTCAATTCAATAAAATCTTCTTCACAATCGGGTTTAGAAGAATAATATGTCAATACATATTCTTTTCCGACTCGATAGGACATTTCATCCTCTACTTCACCCCTCCATTGAGTTTTTGTTACCAACACAATTAATTGATTCGCTAATTTGGGAATGATTTGAGCTATGTGTTTTCGGTAAATTACATCTAAACTACCGAAAGGTGAATCCATCACAATCGGGAATGTGCTGCTATCTGTTACCATTAGCATTTTATCTTGACTCCAATCCCGCACTCGATCGATAATACTACTGATAAATGATAAGCTGAGTATCTGATTTTCTCCG
>JBHJOU010000577.1:0-2562 GCA_050329355.1 Rivularia sp. (in: cyanobacteria) | reverse complement strand
ATATTTATAATTAGCTGGGGATTTGATGTCGCAAAACTTGCTTCCCGTCTCAAGTCTTATAATGTTGTTTATCATGCTCATAGTGCTGGTTATGGTTTTAAACTTCCGGCAAGTATTCCGATTATTACCGTTAGTCGAAATACTTTAGGTTATTGGGGACAATTATCACCCCATTCTCTAATTTATTATTTACCCAATCAAATTAGCGATGAATTCAACAATCGAAATCTTGAACGAGATATTGATGTTTTAGTTTTAGCGCGCAAATCATCGGAATATTTAATCAAAGATTTAGTTCCAATATTACACAAAAAGTGTAAATTAGAGTTTGTTGATTACTATATAGATGATATTCAAACATTATTTAATCGAACTAAAATTTACATTTATGATTCCGCTGAATATTGGGCTCAACAACGAGTAACAGAAGGATTTGGCTTACAACCGATGGAAGCTTTAGCTTGCGGTTGCCATGTTTTTTCCAGCCTTAATGGTGGACTTTCTGATTATTTAGACCCTGGATTTAATTGTCATAAAATTGCTGTATATTCCAAAGAATACGATATCCAACGTATTCTTAAAGTCCTACAAAATTGGTCAGCTTTAACTTTATCTGAAAGTTTCTTCCAAGAATATCGTCGTGAGCATATTATTCCACGTTTTCAGATTATTTTAGCCGAATTAAATGATTTCTTTGACCACAAACAGAATCAGGCTTCCAATATTAAACCATTAACAAAAATACGTATGGCAAAATTATCTACACAAAGAATAATTAATAAGGTAAAAAAGAAATTACAATAACACCCTTCCATCTTAATAGGCAACATATCAATTATGTAGAGACGTTGCAATGCAACGTCTCCCTAAATTTCAAGATGTACGAGTTTTTCCAGTAAGAATGAAATGATTATCGGTTGCAATGCAACGTCTCCCTAAATTTAGATATCTACCGATAAATCTGTGAAATAATAGTGTAAAAATAAACCAATTCAAGAGGAATAAAATTAATGAGTCGTAGATTATTGATAACAGGTGGTGCGGGATTTATTGGTTCCAACTTCGTGCATCATTGGTGTGAAAAATACCCTTCGGATAGAATAATAGTATTGGATGCCCTGACCTATGCGGGAAATCGTGCGAATAATAGTTATTTAGAATCAACAGATAACTTTCGATTTGTGAAGGGAGATATTTGTAATGCTTCCCTAATCAAAGAACTTTTAGAAGTAGAAAAAATAGATATCATCGCTCATTTTGCTGCTGAATCTCATGTCGATAGGTCAATTTTAGAACCTGGTGCTTTTGTCCAAACCAACATTGTTGGAACCTACACACTTTTAGAAACTTTTCGTCAATATTGGTTAGCGAAAAATCAACCCGAAAATTATCGTTTTCTACACGTTTCTACCGACGAAGTTTACGGTAGCTTAAGTCCACAAGACCCAGCTTTTACCGAAACTACAGCTTATGCTCCCAACAGTCCTTATTCAGCATCCAAAGCTGGTAGCGACCACTTAGTTAGAGCTTACTATCATACCTATAAATTACCAACAATTATTACTAATTGTTCTAATAATTATGGTCCCTATCAATTTCCAGAAAAACTAATTCCCTTAATGTGTATTAACGCTTTATTAGGTAAATCATTACCAGTTTACGGTGATGGTAAAAACGTCCGAGATTGGCTTTATGTTGGAGACCATTGTACTGCTTTAGATGTCGTAATTAATCATGGCTTACCTGGAGAAACCTACAACATTGGTGGTAATAACGAAGTTGAAAATATCAACCTCGTTCATATGTTGTGCGGTTTCATGGATAAATTAGCTCCCGAATTACCATTAAAACCGTCAGAAAAATTGATTACCTTTGTCAAAGATAGAGCGGGACATGACCGCAGATATGCAATTAATGCAACTAAAATTAAAACTGATTTAGGTTGGACACCTTCCGTAACCATTGAAGAAGGTTTATTTCTAACCGTACAGTGGTACCTTAACCATGGCGAATGGTGGAAACCTTTATTATCTCAAGAATATCAGGATTATTATCACAAAGTTTACGGTAATTAGTTCGTAGTAAGGGCTTTAGCCCTTTCTTCTTAGGACTAAAGTCCTTACTACGAACCTTTAATTCATTACACCTACGGGACAAGCAACATTAGTTCCACCTAATCCGCAATAACCGTTGGGATTTTTGGCAAGATACTGTTGATGGTAATCTTCAGCATAGTAAAATTCGGGAGCATCAAGAATCTCTGTAGTGATATCTCCATAACCAGATGATTTCAAAGCTCGTTGATAAGACTCTTTCGATGCTTCTGCTAACTTTTTCTGTTGTTCAGAATAAGTGTAAATCCCCGAACGATATTGAGTACCGCTATCATTACCTTGACGCATTCCTTGAGTTGGATTGTGGCTTTCCCAAAAAGTTTTTAAAAGTTGTTCGTAACTCACTTTATTCGGGTCATATACAACCAGCACAACTTCATTATGACCAGTCATTCCACTACACACTTCTTTATATGTAGGGTTCGGGGTTGAACCAGCAGCATAACCT
>JBHJOU010000006.1:0-7881 GCA_050329355.1 Rivularia sp. (in: cyanobacteria) | reverse complement strand
TTGCTGTTACTGGACTCAGACTCATTTTCACTACCGCCTAATGAAGTATCATAGATAACAACTTCGCTATTATTATCATTAGGTGAATTAATATTAGATGATTCCATTTTAGCAATAGTCCTCAGTATTTTTACAACTTGACATAGACGAATAAACCAGATTTCTGGCTTTACATATTTAAATCATCAGACAGTTAGAATCAATCCTTCGATCAACATCAGCTTTACTTCTGAAACTAGCAATTTTAGGGCGCTCTAACATGCAGACCTTTGACCTCTAGCCTCTAACATGCCGACCTAATTAACGACAATGATGATATAGAAATGTAGCAATTGAGAATTCTTTAAGTCTCCATGCAATGCTACATCTCTATATCCAGGCTAACTACGCAGTGTTAACCCAATCATTGAATAGGGGAACAAACTTTAAATTGCGGAACTATCACTATTACCAGTAAATAATTCAACAATAGGATTCTCTTCACCAGCAAACGGATTACCTTGAATAAATGGGCTACCGCTACCACCAGTAAAGTCAACATCCGAAAATGTTTCTATGAAAGTATTGACATTAGATGAAGCCAGTTCCGAGAAATTAGCAGCTAATTCTGAAAACTGACTCCGATCAGTAATCGGGCTGCCTTCAGGTAATTCTAGATCAGACTCAGAAAGAGCATTTAAAAAGCTGGGGAATGGAGCCAAATTGTCCCCTTCACCATCTGAACTTCCTTGGAACTGGCTCAAAAATTCACTAAAGTTTTGGTATTGTTGTTGAGCAGTCTCTAAGTAATCTGAAGAACCTTCAAATGGGTTTTCCACACCAGCAAATAAGTTGTCGCTATCATCCCCTTCAGTACCTGTGCTAGCTCCAAACTCGTTCAAAAATTGACTAAAGTTTTCGTATTGAGTTCTGCCAGTCTCCAAGTTATTAGAGAAATTTTCAAATGGATTTTCTCCACCAGCAAAGGGACTGTTGTTATTGGTATTGGTGTTTTCTCTGTTATCACTCATAATTGGCTGCTCTTGATTATCGGAGTCATTGTTGTCAGACTTGTTATCACCCATCATTGGCTGATCTTTGTCATCGGAGTCGTTGTTGTCAGACTTGTCGTCAGCACCACCAGTTGGGTCATATTCAAATGGGTTGCCGCCAAATGGGTTTGCACCACCTTGTTGTCCGCCAGCGCCACCACTAGGCGGTTGAGAAAATGGGTTGAGATTTCCAGGTTGCCTACCTTCGTTGAAATCGTCGCTTAGAAAGTAGTTGTCAATGTTCATTCTCAACTGTGCGAAAGGTGAAACGGGACCACCGCCGCTACCCATTGGAGATTCGCCACCTTGTCCGCCGCCAAAGCCACCTTGTCCGCCGCCAAAGCTACCACCTTGTCCGCCGCCAAAGCCACCTTGTCCGCCGCCAAAGCTACCTTGTCCGCCGCCAAAGCTACCACTATTAACTGGATTGCCACTAGCGTTTTGATTAGTATTTTCAGCCATCTGTTATGAATCCTCTTAATTTTAGAGACAAAAATTTGCTCTTTTCAACACGCATCAAGACAAAATAAATTAAAGTGCTTGATGCTTTTTTTATAGAACTTTCTATCGTCAACATGAAAAAATATTTACGTCTCGGCTTACAGTTACTTATTGAATGTAACCGCCCTTGGAATTCTCATGGCTACCTTAAATTATTTCCACAGCCAAAAGTAATTTAAGCTTTTTATGTTTAATTTCCTATGAATTTTTTTTTGCTTAATTTATCAATTCTTTAGAAAGAATATTCATAATGCAAAATATTAAATCTAAATAGATAAACATATAATTTTATTGCATCGGATTATTTGATGATAGGAATACGGCAATTATAAGGCGTTATTATATCAATATTTATTTGCCAGAAGCCATTTTTCATGAGTATCTCAGCAAATACGACTAAATTTAAAGAAATATAACCAATATCAATTTAATAGTTTTTATATGTATTCCCTGTATTACAAAAATCTTTTGATTCGTAAATTACAGAAGTCGGATTTTGTTCAATTGCCTATATTTGGTATTTGTATAAATGAGGAATTTTGAGTTTTTTCATATAATTAACTAACCAAAGTATGATTGACTTTTATCTACTTTTATCCTGCCACAATCAAAAACTACTTCTGCTGCTATTTTTAATGTTATGTTAATCTAACTAAAGAAGGATTGGTTGAATTAGTATATGTGTAATGATAGTAAACTTTGCAAACAATATTAGTAATTGAAACAAGGTTTGTACTGGAATGGCAAGCTTATTAAGATGCAGCCTTTAGCCTGACTTCCAGGCTCTGACTTCTAAGTAGGGTTTGCTGAACAACTTTAAAACTCTTTGTTAAGAGGATGTTTTGAAAGTCTAATTTAATACTTTACCTGGCGACTATAAGTCGCACGCCACTTGCTACAAGTCGGGGAACCATAGCCTAGCAGTGGCTTGGCTACACAAACAAAACCCGCCTACGCGGGTTTTAAACTAACTAGTCCACCGTAAGGTGGACTTTGTTTGTTTAGGTAGTAACTGTTTAAACCGCCGGATACTTTTAAAACATCCTCTAAAAGTTTCCTGTTTCCTTGCCTTTACAACTTATTTAAAAATCAAACCGGATTCCAGTAAGTTTTTCAGAAAAAAACGGGCTGTTCAACCCGTATTACAAGATTTATATTTTTTTATTTTTCACCTTTCTAGAGCATTTTCTGTATTATTGACACTCCTTAACTATCACGGTGCAAAGATTCTTGCTTCAACCGTCTTCTCTACAACCCGTGAGAATCAATGAAAATGACTACTGGTCTTTTGCATTAGTTTTGAAGGGCAATTAATGTTTGAAACTAATTAATATTAATGACTCTAGCAATTTATCACCCGTCAGAATTAATGAAATCAACTACTACTAATACTCCACCACATTAATGAAGGCTGGGTGGATATCTAATCCGCCAGGGACTGTAAGTCCCTGTCTAATAGCGAAAGTCCTATAAATAGGACTGAAATAATACCCATCAAGATTAATGTGGTGGAGTACTAATAGTCCTTTTCATTTATTCTGAAGGGTAATTGACCAACTATCATACATATGATTGATTTTTTTAGTCCTATTCATAGGACTTGTGCTATGAGACCGAGAATTTCATTCTCGGTTGGGTCGAAATAATAACCCATCATATTTAATGAAAATGACTACTAATACTCCACCACATTCATTATGAGGGGTACTCGACCAATCTAATCTGAATTAATTTTTTTTAGTCTTATTTATAGGACTTATGCTACCAGACCGGGAATCAAATTCCCGGTCGAGCTACCAGGCATCAGGAGTTACCCGTTCGACCTACTTCGTCTTTTTATGTGCGATAAAGCCCGACTTATGAAGCTACTCGTCGAATTCACATAATTTAGATGTGTTTTAGCTTATACTCTTCTACTCTTCCAATCAAGTAGAAAGAAAACTCATAACACTACCAGAATCAAGAAACTGTTCCTGATAAGTATTCAACGCTGACTCATCAAAATTTTCCGTTAATGGTTGGAAAATTTCACCCATTTTATTCATTACTGAATCAACAAGCATATCAGCACTTTTCTTAACACCAATTCCCATGGCTATAGTTTCTAATTCACCCAATATACCATCACCAATTTCGGCTGATTTATCAATTACAACCGACCAATTTCCATTACCAATGATAATACTATTATCGGTATAAACTCGATTTCCATTCCCGATTATTGTATTATTATTACCGAAATTCCAGTTACCATTACCAATGGTTGTATTATTCTCTCCAAAGTGCCAATTACCATTACCAAGGGTTGTATTTTCACTGCTGGAATCCCAATACCAATTACCATTACCAACGGTTTTATTATCAGTAGTAAAATCTAAATGCCAGTTACCATTACCAACGGTTGAATTGTTACTAGTACCATCCCAATTCCAATTTCCATTACCAATAATTGCATTATCACTACCATAATTCCAATTAGCATTACCAATAACTGCATTATCACTACCAAAATCCTGATTTCCGTTACCAATCGGAATCTCACCTTCAGGAGTGCTAAATACATTTTCGGAACCGTTGAATGGTAATAACCCATCCAAAGCAACATTGATAATATCAAAAGGAATTTCTTCAGCTAAGGTACCTTCGCCAAAAGGATTAAATTCACCACTAGCAAAGGGATTATCATCACCAACTAATTCTTGAAACGAATTTGCAGAATTATTGAAGCTGAACATATCGTTACGAAACAGCGTCAATAAATCATTTGGTGTTTGTAATGGTGTATTGTTACCATTACCAAAAGTACCTGGATAATTAAGATTTGCGTTAAATTTTAATAGACTATCTCTAACAGTTCTTAAAGTTTTAGCTGTGGATTGGTTGGGTATAGTGCTGTAACTAGATTCATTTTCACCAGCGTTTAAGAATGGTAAATCTTCACCACCAATCATTCCTACTATATTAAAAGATGGTGAGCTCTCTCCATTTTCGTTTTCTGCAAATGGATTTCCACCTTGATCATTTACGATAGGATTGATATCTTCGCTACTAACTTGTTGACTTTCTGAGCTTTTACCTTCGTTATCTTCAATAGAATTGGAGTCTTGATAATTTGTAAATGAATTATTACTGTTATCTGTAGATAATTTTTCTTCTTCTAGAACAAGATTTTCATCTTGAACAGATTTAATATTATCTACAATTTCTTGTGAAGGTAATGGGAAATTTTCTCCCATGCTTGATTGTAATCCTTGATAAGCTGGTGGTGGAGTAAATTCTCCCTCCCCAAATGGATTTTTACCATCAGCAAACGGATTTTCTTCTGTAAACGGATTACCTGCTGACTCTTGTTTTTTTTCATCCAACGGTAATCGATCACGTAATTTTGTGAAAAGAGAATCAATCCTTTCGTCAATATCAGTTCTTACTTCTGAAATTAACGACTTTCGCATGGTTTCATTTTCAATTATCCATTGTCCATTACCAATAACTATGTTACCAATGTTAAGGGAAGATTTGATTTTATCTTTTGATGAATTGCTACTAATAGAGACAGAATTACTAATATTCATTAATGTGTCTGTAAAGTCAATATCTTTGTTATTTATTTTATTAATAGAATTTAACTCTAAAGATTCCATTGATGATATTCTCCTGGAAATTAAAATTGAGGTTGATAAAAAATAAAGGAAATATTTTTATTTTAAAAATTTACGTTTACATATTTATAAAATTAAAAAAGATGTAGAGACGTATAATTACTACGTCCCTACAATACGGTTATGAACCAACAGTTTTCACAATAAAAAATTGATTAATTGTGAATTATTAACTGGTGAAATAATTACTTTCAGTCGCCATCATAAATTATTAAATGCCACCGAAACCGCCGCCACCAAATGACATTCCACCACCAGCGAATGGATTGGAACCGCCACCGAAGCCGCCTTCACCACCAGCAAATGGGTTGGAACCGCCGCCGAAGCCGCCTTCACCACCAGCGAATGGATTAGAACCGCCGCCGAAGCCGCCTTCTCCACCAGCAAATGGATTAGAACCGCCGCCGAAGCTACTTTCTGTAGGGTTTACACCGCCTGCGAATATGTTCCAGAAATTATCTCCAGCGAAAGGATTACCACCAAAAGGTAATTCACTCATATCTACGTCAGTAGGAGCGCCACCTTCACCGCCGCCAAAGGGGTTTCCACCGCCCATTGAACCGCCAAGATTGCCGAATATATCCTCAATTGTCAGATTTTCTCCATCTGCGCCTTGTATCTCAAGTAGACGAAAAAACGGACCGATATTCGGTTGACTGTTTGTTTGTTCTTCCATTGTGAATGATTCTCCTATGTTGAGACTTTTTTTACTAAATTAAGAAACTAAATATAAAAGCGTTTCCTAATTTTTTTAATAAAGATTATTCATTGATAATTAACCAACAATAATGTCGTAATTAAAGTTAGTTGCATTGATGAATGTCTAAGTTATTCTTTTCTAATCAATCTGCCAAATCAGAAAAAGAATAGCGTAAATATACTCTTAGATTTCAGTTATAGACTTAGATGCAGAACGTACATATTTAAGATAATTGATTTCTATATTGAATACTATGAATAATATTTTGATGATTCTTTCGTTTCTTTAGATATTTTTTTGTATAAGAATTTATATGAGAATTTATTTATATTAAATACAATCTTATGTATATATAAATCTATTAGTAACAAAAAGTACAAAATGTTTGATTTGAGAAAATTAATATTGCGCTTTTCGGTTGAATGCAATATAAATTAAAGTTATGGAAATTCGGATGGGCAAGGATGCCCATCCCACAATTTGAATGTATTTGACTCAAATGAAATTTGCTATATATATTAAATTAGTTAATTAATTAGTTAAATATAGGTAAAAAAATAGGCACGTAGTTAAAATAAGCCCAAAAAAGCGTTATTACGTGTCTATTATTAATCAATTTATAAATTCTAATGTGAATTTTATGGTGAATCCTCGATTACTGTTCCCAGAAAAAAAACTGTAAAACCATCAAATATCAACTTTCAATTCATCGTAAAAACTCAGCAAGTTGCTCTAATTTGTTCCAAGCTGCCCCACTTTTTAAAACGTCTTTAGCAATCACAACACCTTTAGTACAACGTTCTAAAATATCTTCACCATCAATAGCTTCACCAACGTAAAGTGCTAAAGCTGTATTTAAAGCAACTACATCAAGTTGTGCTTGAGTACCTTTTCCTTGTAAAACTGCTTGTAAAATTTCGGCGTTTTCCTGAACTTCCCCACCTTTTAAAGCACTAATTGGTGCGGGATTTAAACCTAATTTTTCGGCTGTTAATTCCAATATTTTTACTTCTTTGTTCTCAATAATTGCGACATCATTAATATCACCTAAACCACCTTCATCTAATCTTTCTCGTCCGTGAATTACTATTCCTCGACGAATCCCTAATTGTGATAAAGCTTGAGCAATTGTTTGCACTAAAAATGGATCGGATACTCCGATAACTTGTCCTGTCGGACGCATGGGATTTACCAAAGGTCCCAGCAAGTTAAAAATAGTACGTATTTTCAAAGTTTTCCGTAAAGGAGCAACAGGCTTCAAAGCCGGATGCCAACCGGGTGCGAACAAAAATGTTACGCCGATTTCATCAACCGCAGACCGTACTTTCTGGGGGTCAGCTTGCAGATTTATACCTAATGCTTCCAGTACGTCAGCGGAACCAGTTTTACTCGAAGCCGAACGATTACCATGTTTGGCAACTTTTACCCCCGCAGCAGCAGCGACAAAAGCTACAGCAGTAGAAATATTGAAGGTGGAAGCACCATCTCCGCCAGTTCCGCAAGTATCTATTAAGGGGAACTCATATTCTTGATTTTCGATTCCTCCTAAAGACTGAGATTGCAAAACTTGAGCCATACCCACTAATTCTTCCGGGGAGACTCCTTTGGCTTGAATTGCGGTCAAAATTGCCCCGGAAAGCACGGGAGGAATCGCGTCTGCAAGCCATCCTTGAATTAATTCGGTAGCTTGATTAACGCTGAGGGACTCTTTATTTAGTAGCTGTTGGAGTAAAGTAGACCAACGGGAAGTGTCCAAAGTTTGGGAATTGTTAATTAGAGTTTGGGTCATTTGATTTTAGATTTTAGATTTTAGATTTTGGATTGATAATTAACGAAGAATTAAATTTTTTTTGATTTGAATAAATATAAGCGCTGCTGAAAAAATTTATAAATTCGATTTTTTCGCGGGAATTTAAGATTATTCAGGTAGATGTAGAGAGGCGATATACAGATGTAGAGAGGCGATATACAAATGTAGAGACGCGATATA
>JBHJOU010000469.1:0-6759 GCA_050329355.1 Rivularia sp. (in: cyanobacteria) | reverse complement strand
AAAAATTAATTTAGAGACAATAGACAAAAATTGCAACCAAGAGACATTAAAAGAAACGTGGAATATGTCTTTACTGTTGCAATGTCGAATCCAGGAGCTACAAGTAAAGCAACCAGTTAACCAATATAACTTATACGATGCAAGAGTTAAAGCTGTAATTGCAGTTAACCCAATTACTAGCAGCATATTTGGTAAAACTGGCTTAAATGAAATCAAAACTCCAGTAATGATGGTAACAAGCAGCGAAGATACCATTGCACCAGCTTTATACGAGCAAATTCTACCTTTTTCCTGGATTGCAAATCCGCACAAATATCTAGTACAAATGGAGAGTGCAACTCACTTTTCTACTATCGGCGATGGAAAAGGAGGTTCCGAAGCGGTTGGATTACCCTCGAAATTGATTGGAGACAATCCTAAACAAGCACAGAGTTACATGAAACTTTTGAGTTTACCTTTCTTCCAAACTCATGTATCTGAAAATTCCCAATACAATGATTATCTCACCGCAGCCTACGCCAAATCTATTTCAACAAACTCGATGAATTTGAGTCTGATTCAGGATTTAACCACTACTGAGGTTGCGAAAGTGGTAAACATTCAACAGTAAACAGTAAACAGTTAATAGTTGACTGATTTGTTTGGTTGTATAGCAATCCTGAATTATGCACGCTCAATTACGGAATTAGCTTTAGGTATCTATATAAGGCAAGTTTTTATATAACTTTATCGCTGTAAAACTTGAAAAATTACCAAACTAAGCGTTAAATACTTAACTTAGTTTTAAAAATAAAGCACCGTACTTTCTCACATTTCATCTCAGATTGCGATACAAATACAATAAATATTGATAATTTGTTAATATTCACTGATAACTGTTCACTGTTAACTGTTAACTGATTTGTTTGGTTTCTTAAATCTCGATAAACCCTTTGACTGGACTTCTCACGATTGCGTGGCGAAAACACGCAAACTCTTGCGTATCAAAAAAATCGGACACGCGGGAACTTTAGATCCAGCCGCTACGGGTGTTTTACCTATCGCCATTGGTAAAGCAACTCGGTTGTTACAATTTCTTCCTACTGATAAAGCTTATAAGGCTACGATTCGCTTGGGGATGCAAACTACGACTGATGATTTACAAGGGGAAGTTATCGATCAAAAGTCTGCATCTGACTTAGATTTAACAGCCGTAAAAACCGCTTTAATGCAGTTTAAAGGTAAAATTGAGCAAATTCCTCCGAATTACAGCGCGATTCAAGTTGATGGTAAACGACTTTATGATTTAGCCCGCAAAGGTGAGAAAATTCAAGTACCAGTACGAAATGTAGAAGTATTTAGTATTGATATTTTAGATTGGCGAGCGGGTACCTTCGCGGAATTAGATGTAAATATAGTTTGCGGTGGAGGAACTTATATTAGGGCGATCGCCCGCGATTTGGGTACAATATTACAAACCGGGGGAACTCTCGCAGCTTTGCAACGTACCGTTAGTAGCGGTTTTAATTTAGTAGATAGTTTGAATTTTGCTGAGTTGGAAGCAAAGTTAGAAGCCGGAACTTTTCAACCGATGGCTGCTGAAGCACCTTTACAGCATCTTTCCGAAATAACTTTAGGTGAAACAGAAGCGCGGAGATGGTGTCAGGGTCAGAAAATTTGCGTAGATGAACAGGTATCGCAAATATCAAGAGTTTACAACGAGCAAAGGCTTTTTCTCGGAATTGGTGAATTGAAAGAAGGTTTATTGATTCCGCGAATGGTATTGGAAGGCGTTTGTTGAATCAACCCCAAGCCTCAACTGAAAGAGGACTAATTAATTGACAACTTGAAAAACTCAGCGTTCCTCAGCGTGTATCTTTGCGTACCTTTGCGTTGAAAAAAATTTGATCTAAATTCTACCTAATACCTAATAAATTAAACAGAAGTATCAAAATTGAAGTGGACTGAAAAATTCCAATCTTTATTGGTGATTGCTGCTATTTTTATTGGGTTGGCATTGGGACAAATTACTTGGTTTTCGGAAAATGCTGTTTATTTTTAGCGATCGCCACTTCTATGGGGAACGTCCTTTAATTGCCCTCGCTTTAGTCATCGGGACTCTCATTGAACTTCCTGTAATGGTTTTAGTTTCTCAGTCGTTACTGCGGCTACGTCATCGTTACCCGATAAATGAGGTACAGCATAAACCCCGTCGTTAACGACGGGGTTTTAAGCAATGCGTGGGATGGCATCCCTGCTTGTCCGAATCTGCTTTATAAAGATGAAATATGCTGTATTAGATGAATTTGCCGAGCTTTGTCTTGTAGAGCGATCGCCATAGGCAAATCAAGGCACTCATAACTTAAAAACTCTATCTCAGGTTATAGGAGAACATAGATATTCAACAAATTTACTTACGTAAGATAGATGTAAAGAAAAGTAAACTGGATATACTGTTACGTATTGAAGAACAGGATTGGCTTTCTTATTAAGCAAATTTTTGTTTAAGTCCACGATTTGGACTAAAATTCTAAATTTACGAAAAAAAGCACCGATTAAGTGAGATTATAGTTGAGCAAGAACCGATTTTTCAAGGTTTTTAGATTTCTATGGTCTACCCATTTCAACATCAAAATAGATACAAGGAGTATTATGTTTCTCTCAGATTCAACTTTTGAATCTCTTACTAACAGGGTTATTCAAACCTTCTCAGATTCAACTTTTAAAACTTTAAATGAGAAGATTTTGTTTCCCATCAGAATCCACTATCTTACTCAGATACTAGTTCCCTATTTATCAGAAAGTCGGATGATTTTGGATTTGGGTACATCTAATGGTTCCTTAGCAGCTAACATCAAAAAAGCCTTAGCTAAACGCTCTTTTACACCACAATTTACTGGTTGTGATACCCATATTCAACCAGAAACCTTTATTCCCATAGTCCATTATGATGGTTATAATCTTCCTTTCCCAGATAACCACTTCGATAATGTGATGATTATTGATGTGTTTCACCATGCGGACAATCCTAAAAGGTTATTAGAAGAAGCTAAACGAGTTTCTAGAAAAGATATTTTAATTAAGGATCACTACTGGAAAAACTCTAAAGATTTTACTAGTTTAAAATTTGCAGACTACATCGGGAATCAACCTTACGGAATTGATTTACCTTATTCCTTTTTGAGTGAAAAAAAATGGTATGACATGATTGGTGAAGTTGAATTAAATATTTTAGAGTCTCGCAAATTTAGATATAATCCTGTCGATCCTTGTAGACATATTCTATTCAAACTCAAGGTAAGCTAAATTTCTAGATAATTTCCTTTGAGTAAGTATTGATTACAGCACTTAGGCACCAGCGAAAGGTTCGTAGTAGGGCTTCAGCGCTTTCTTAAGTTAAAGCCCGACTACGAACCAGAAAAAGTCCCCGTAGTGAATTTTTAGGAACTAATAACTAACTTTAAATTAAACAATACTGTCAATCTTGATGACAATATCGTTAAAATCGAATGGCACTAAGATAAGCTGGAACTGATTGGCTGTAAAGTGTTTCGGATTATCAATTATGAAGTTAAACGGATTTTAAATCAACGTGATACTGTCGTCTTGTTTTTTGCATCAAAGGATAGGCTTTAGAACGGCGCTTTCTTACTCTAGGTTCATAACGACCAGGACGTTGTGGAACTTCTTTATAGATTATTATATTTAATAATGTTTGATAAATAATGCAACGAGCTTGATTAGAAGTATTTAGTAATTTTGGAATAAAATTATTAAAATGGTTGCGAGTGCCTTGTAATGATAAGTGATTATGAGAGTTACCATATGAGGTAGTGGCTTCAAACATCAAGGTTCGTAGAAGATTATAAGCTAGTAAAAACGCCCAAATTTCTTTACGTACTAATGATGGTGTCTTTCCTCGTAGAACATCCATACCCAAAGTAGTTTTTAGATGCTTTAAATTAACTTCAACATTCCATCTTTCGCCATAAAGTTTAACTATATCGACTGTGGAATACTTTTGACTATCTAGTAATGTTGTAATCAAACTTACTTGTCGTGTACGAAAACCTTGTATCGCAATGTAAAAATAAATCTCTCTAACAATTAAAGTTTTAGGCAATTGCTCAAATTCTTCTTTTGTTAAGCCTTGAGGACATTTTTTTGGCTTATACCATTTGACTAATTTATCACAATTACCAACTATTTTTCCTTCTCGCATCTGTGTTTTACGACTTTGGTGTTTACGAAATAAACCATCACAACTAAGATTTTTGATTCTAATTAAATCAGCATAGGCGCAAAAAGCTCTATCTCCTAAAAGAACATCTCCGGGCTTTAAAAATTGATATAATTTTCTTGCTAATTGAATATCATGAGTATTAAAAACATCTATTACTAACCCAATTGCAGCACCTGTCGCTATACTAAAAATTACACCTATTTTAGCAATTGGGAAGCCACAACCATCTTTCTGATTTTTGTGTTGAGGATAACTTGATTGGTTTTCTTCTGTATCGGGCATTGAGACGTTAGAACCATCTATGACTTTGATATTTCTACCACACCATAGATATTCTTCCTTTACTTTTTCTTCCAAGCCAATTCCCACTTTATAAAATAATTTTTCTATTAACTTTTCAGGTAATCTTTGGCGAGCTTGACAATATGCACTTGTATCTGTGGAAGGAAGTTCTACACCTTCTCCAACTAAATAAGAGATTACGCGACTCACAGTATTGTGACAGCTTTTATCAACATCTAAAACTTGAGATAAAAATGCCCATAGTGTCACTATAGGGTCAAATAATCGGCTACGATATTTAATTTGCAAATCATTGATAATTTCTGTTATAACTGTCTCTGGTAACAGTTCTTTAAAAGGTAATCCGATTGAATTATTAAACTTGTTCTTGAGAATTTGCACTCTTTTTGGTACAGTCGAACTAATCATTTATATCATTCCCCAAAGCATCTAATCTATTTTGACTGGACACTATGGGGTTTTTCTACAGGGAAATGATTGTGATTATTGTTACTCTTACATCCTATTCGATGATGCCTAGCTTGAGAATTTTATATGTTTTCAAGGCGGTCAATTAATATAAAATTCTTACTCTAAAATAAAAAGTACTAAATACTAATAAAAGAGGCAAAATAGTGAATGGGTAAATTTACAGCTTTGGTTCTATTTCCTCAAGACACAAATAATATTCAAGAAAAAGTGGCAGAAATTCTGAGTCCTTACTATTTTGATTTGGAAGTTGAGCCATACAAAGAATATTTAAATCAAGAAGAACTTCAAGCAGAAATGGAATATCTATCAACTTTGTCAAAAGAAGATATTGAAAAGTTGGGTTCGGAATATGAGGTAAGTGGCGAAAACTTAATAGAAGACTTAGCAAAAATTAAACTTTATTGGTACGAAGAAGATGTAGCTGGTACTGACGAACATGGTGCTTATCAAATAACAAATATAAATCCTCAAGGAAAATGGGATTGGTATACTTTTATTGAAGCAGAACCTAGAGAACTAGAACCACCTATTAGTTACCCGTGTCGAGTATCAGATTTACCTGACATTGTTCCATATGCTCTAGTAACTCCTGATAGTAAGTGGTATGAAAATAATGGAAAAGAAATTAACTGGGATTTGAAAGTTCAAGAAATTCTTGCTCTTTATCTAGATTGTCTTGTTGTTGGTTTACTTTGTCATATGTAATAAGCGTGATAAATTTAGATTTATTTAAATTAAAAAATACCCGATAAATACTCTTCGGTTTAGATTTGAGGCGCTTGCTTTTGGTGATTATTTCATAGATTTATTTATGTTTAAGAATTGAACTATGATTCGTTCGCGGAGCGTGTCCGAAGGACATATAGCGCAGCGGCATAGAGGCGGGCTATTAGTAGAATACGATTGTAACAGATTAATTTTCTAGCCCGTCTCTAGGCAATCGAATCAAGCGCAGCGGTAGTTCAATTCGCTTCTCCAACGAGTGAATTCGCGCTATTTTTCCTTGAATTCACTTGTCTAATTTTATTTTTAACATACAAGCATACTCAATAACCGTATTTTTTGAAGTCTTTATAGCCACTGACTTCTAGCTTATCTTAGTGCCATTCCGTTAAAATCTTTGTCACCACCGTTGGGTAAATCTTCAAAACCGAAAGTGTTGCTATCCAACAACTTAATGTGGTCGAAATTATCCTTATTAGTATTAGCACCCAAGTATGAGAAGTAAACTTCTGCTGTACCGTTGAGGGCTTGAGTTAAATCACCATCAGCGATAATTAGGGGAACTACTATAGAACCAGCATCAACTTGAACACTTCCGGTTTCTGTATTGTCATCGCTAGTAGAGAATACAGGAGAAACCACATTTCTCAAAGCAGCTTCTAGATAACCGCTCTCTCCAACTGCGAAACCATCAACACTACCAGTAATATTATCTACTTTGTAGAAGTAAACTTGATTGTTGAAATCAGCTTCTCTGCTGATGGTGTAATCGACAGTGACTTTATCGGTAGCGAAACCAGTTAAGTCAATTGCTTCAACTGTAGCTCCATTGATATCTGTGGTGAAGATGGGAATAGTGTCATTGGGTTCAGAGGGATTAATTTCGTTGAAATCAAGATTAACAACAAAACCATCTGTAAATCCTTGACTGGTAAGGGTAGTGTCACCAAAGCTTACAGTATTTTCAAATGCTCCGGTGCCATATACATTTCCTGCATTGTTAGCAGCTATATCTAGCAATGAGTAACCCAATTGCTCAG
>JBHJOU010000490.1:0-8778 GCA_050329355.1 Rivularia sp. (in: cyanobacteria) | reverse complement strand
TCTTCTATAGATGATTACGTCAATCATCAATCATTGCGGGAATGTCTTGACGAAATGTTGATTGAATTAACTCCTCAACAGCGAGAAGTTGTGAATTTACATTTTGGTTTAAGTGATGGACGCGAATTAACATTAACTGAAGTCGCTAAACGTATGGATATTTCTCATACCAGAGTCCGACAGTTACAACGTCAAGCAATTGCTCGTTTACGTCGTAAAAAAATGAAAGTTAAGAGTTTTATTGCAAATTAATAATCATAGGTTAAAGGTTAGAGGTCAAAGGTCAAAGGTTGACAGTGGACAGTGGAAAGTGGACAGTCCTGTTTGTTAATTTCTCACTCCTCACTCCTCACTCCTAACTCCTAACTTTTCACTCCTCACTCCTCACTGCTAACTCCTAACTTTTCACTCCTAACTCCTAACTCCTCACTCCTAGAGCAATGCTAAAATCTTGGATGGTAATCGGAGCTGTAACCTTAATAGTGGCTCTTGGAAGTAGTATAATCAGACCCAAAGATATCAAATGGTTTAAACGATTGCAGCGACCAAGTTGGTTGACATTTGAAAAGTTAATTCCAATCATTTGGACAATAATTTTTATTTGCGGTGCTTGGTCTGCTTATATAATTTGGGAACGTGAACCCGGTAGTTCTCAAACATGGTTTTTAATGGGTTTATATTTACTTTTAGAAATTGTGATTGTTGCGTTTACTCCGGTTTCATTGTGGTTACAAAATATGAAAGCAGGAGCAATTGTCGGAGGAGTAGGATTTGTGATTGGAATCATCCTTACCTTGTTTGTTTTACAAGTTTCAGGTTGGGCGGCATTATTATTAGTACCTTATTTAATTTGGAGTCCCATCGGTACTTATACTGCTTGGAAAATATATCAGTTGAATTCTTAATTACTAACCACTAACCCGGCATTTCTCACAAATCCCGAAATTCAGGTAACTACCATCAACTGTCAACTGTCAACTAACCACCATCAAATGATAATTGCACAAGTACCTTCAGCATCAGATACAAAAGCAGAAATAACATCAGCTTGGGATAGGGTTCAATTATTAATAGATAATTCTATCGCTCGATTACCAAGTATTATCTTGGCAATTATTGTTTTTACCATCTTTTTTTTCATTGCTAGGACTGTTAAACAAGGAATAAAACGAGTAACCCGTCATCGTCGTAATGCTCGCAGTTTAGGAATGGTTTTGGGACGCTTGGCACAAGGTACGATAATTTTAGTTGGTTCATTTGTTGCCTTAACAATTATTATTCCTTCGTTTCAAGTCGGCGATTTAGTGCAATTGTTAGGAATAAGTGGAGTAGCAGTTGGTTTTGCTTTTCGGGATATTTTACAAAACTTTTTAGCTGGAATTTTAATTTTACTTACCGAACCTTTTCAAATTAATGACCAAATAGTATTTAAAAATTTTGAAGGAACTGTAGAAAATATTGAAACGCGAGCGACTACAATTAGAACTTATGATGGTCGCCGGATTGTGATTCCCAATGCCGAACTTTTTACCAATTCCGTTACCGTAAATACCGCTTTTGAAAATCGACGCATTGAATATGATTTCGGTATCGGTTATGGAGATAATATTGACTTTGCCAAACAGTTAATTCTCGAAGCAATACAAGAAACCGCAGGAGTGCTTCAAGATCCACCAGCAGATGTATTGGTAGTAGATTTAGCAGACTTTACCGTAAATATTCGCGCTCGGTGGTGGATTAGTCCACCTCGTCGTGCCGATACATTAGATTTTCGCGATAAAGTACTTACCGCAGTGAAAAATAAGTTGACAGCTAACGGTGTTGATTTGCCGTTCCCAACTCAACAAATCCTCTTCCACGATCAAACAGAAGAGACAGATGGCAACAGAAATCGTCAGCGTGAAGGATGGCCAGCTGGTTACAAACAAGTACCTCAAAGCCGCACTATTGGGGGTTCCTTAAACCGTTTGATTCAAAATCAAATTCCCGCAGAAGATAAAAAAGACGGTAACAATAAAACTTCGATTATTGATCAGCAATGAAAAACATCTGGTTGGGTAAGCTGTGGGATTTGATTAATTCAAGCTATTGGGTTGTACCCGCACTGATGATGGCTGGAAGCATTGCGCTAGCCTTTGGTTTACTCAGTTTAGATCGATTAGGTTATTACGGTCCACTCCAAGAGTGGGGCTGGATTTATGCTGGAGGCTCGGATGGTGCGCGTGCTGTGCTTTCTGCGGTTGCAGGTTCGATGATTAGTGTTACCGCGACTGCTTTTTCGATTACGATTGTGGCACTCCAGCTTGCTTCTTCCAACTTTGGTCCGCGACTTTTGCGTAATTTCATGCAGGATGTAGGGAATAAAATAGTACTTGGTACATTTATAAGTACTTTTATTTATTCTGTATTAGTATTACGAGCAGTTCATGCCAGCAGCGATCAAAGAGATAGATTTGTACCTTATCTTTCTGTCACCGTAGGAATTTTGTTGGCTGTAATAAGTACTGGTGTGTTAATTTATTTTATTCATCATGCATCAACGATAATTCAAGTTTCCCATGTAATTGCTGAGGTTAGTAAAGATTTAGATAATGCGATAGAAAGATTATTTCCTCGTAAAATTGGATATAACGAACCGGAAGACAAAGATTCGTTGAAAAAAATACCCGTCGATTTTGATACTGAAGCTTTCCCCATTAGGTCTTCATATAAAGGTTATGTGCAAGCAATTGATGATCAAAAGTTAATGGATATAGCCGGTAAACATAACTTAATGGTAAAAGTATTAATTCGACCAGGAAAATTTGTGATTAAGGGAAGTTCTATCGTCAAAATACTTTCGATGGATAGCAATAATCATCATCAGCCCGATTTCGCTAAGATTCAACAACAAATTAATCAAGCATTTATCTTCGGTAGAGAGCGTACTGAACAACAAGATATCGAATTCCCCATCGCTCAATTAGTTGAGATAGCTTTACGAGCTTTATCTCCGAGTCTTAATGATCCCTTCACTGCAATCCGCTGTATAGATCAACTCAGTGCTGGACTTTCCCACTTGGTTCAAAAAGATTTTCCCTCACCTTATCGTTACGATGAATTGAAAAATCTTCGCGTGATTGCTTATCCGATAACCTTTACAGGATTAACCGATGCTGCTTTTAATCAAATTCGCCAAAATCTTTCTAGCGATGCATCTGTAAATATTCGTTTATTGGAATCGATCGCGGTGATTGCTAATTATACAGAAAAATCTTCAGATAAAACTGCTTTGCGTCGTCATGCAGATTTGGTATTACAAGCTAGTCATCAAGGATTATCTTTTGAAGAAGATAAAAAAGATGTTGAACAACGTTATCAAGTCGTATTGAAAACATTAGCTGGTTAAACAAAAAAGTATAATTCAAAACTAAAATAAACTTTGTGTAATATATTACTTACGGAATATATCTCAAGTTAGTTGTTGGATAATATTTTTGACAATTATAATTACTTATAATTACATTTTAGAGAATATGACATCATGTCCGGTTAAACACTTGTAATAGAGTTGGTTCGTGAACAGTCAACGATTACCAATTACTCCCCCGAACCGCTTTAAGATTACCCGTCTCTTTTTACCTCTTTCAAGAAGCGTACTCTGCGTCTAGTAAGGTTTTTTTCGGTAATCTTATACGGGGACGAGAGTAGCCATTACCAATTACCAATTACCAATTACCAATTGTCAAATTATATATCGCGTAGATACGATTATTTACTGAAATACAACCAAAAAAAACAAAAAAATATATATTAGTAATATAAATAAATAATTACCATTTTTAAAAGGATACCAAAGTGAATACCACTTTTTTGCATAACGTTGAAGAAAAAATAGTTTCAATCGAAGTTGATTCTACTCATTTAGAAGCAGAAATAGTTTTACCTAGAAGCTGTCAAGGAATTGTTGTATTTGTTCATAGTAGTGGCATTGGTCGCTACAGCACTCGCAATCGTTACCTTGCTCATATGTTAAGGCAAACAGCCGGATTAGGTACTGTACAAATTGATTTATTAACACCTCAAGAAGAAGCAATCGACTTACGCAGTAGACATTGTAGTAGTAACGTTAAACTACTATCAACAAGGTTAATTGGTGCAGCGAATTGGCTAATTAATAATCCCCTCACTAGTGATTTGAAAATTGGTTATTTCGGTGAACAAACGGGGGGAGGTGCAGCTTTACTTGCAGCCGCAGAAAACCCCGAATTAGTAGGGGCTGTAGTTTCGTGTAGCGGACAAACTTGTTTAACATCCTCAGTTCTATCTAATCTACAAACACCAACTTTATTGATTGTCGGTGAAAATGACCTCCCAACCATTGCCACAAATGAAGACACGCTCAAACTAATTAAGACATCTGATAAAGAATTAAGCATGATCCAAAATGCTAGCCGTCAATTTAAAGAGCCGGGTGCATTTGAAGAAATTGCCCGTTTATCCAGTAATTGGTTTGAAAAATATTTATCAATTAGCGATAGTTTATTCCATCCAACCACGGTAGCCAGTAACTAAACGGCTACCATCTTTAAATACGTGTATCTCGATTTGGTCGCTAGCCCAAGTGATTTTATCCTCAAAATCTGGGTTAAATATACGGACGTGCTGATTACTTGATGAAACGGGAGAATTGGGAGAATTTATTGCTAAAGACTCGATAAAAGGTCCGTCAATTAAAATATCCAATTGTTCTAACAATTCTTTTGCTCCTGGTGGTGCTTGTTCCGACTGCAATTTTTCCCAGGTGAAGCCAGTAAAAGACATGACATTTAACCCAGAAGCTTTCACCTTACGAGCTAAACTAGCTAATGCTGGAGCTTGCCAAAAAGGTTCTCCTCCAGAGAATGTAACTCCTGTATTTCCCGGTTTACTCAGAATTTTTTCCGCGAGGGAATCAACTGATTCAAGCTGATTAATTTCAAATGACCAAGATTCTGGATTGAAACAACCCCCACATTCTCGTTTACAACCTTGTACCCAGATTACAGCCCGACTTCCGGGACCATTTACTTCCGACTCATCAACGTAACCCATGATGTTCAAGTAGCCAGGGGGAACGTCGTTTTGTGAAGGATATGAATTAGTTGACTTTGTTGCCATTTTTTGCTCCTTTGGCTCCGTCATCTTTATCATGACGGTTTTTGCGATCAGAATGCATCCGCGAAGTCTACTTTCTCAAATGTTATCGATAATTCCATTAAAAAATTATCACGCAGTGATGTGCATCACTGTCGCATTGCGATCGCGACTGGTAACGTAGAAAACTATATTCAATTTTCGTTTTTTTTACACATAATTGATGATATATCAGAAAATTTGCATTGATGATCGAGTATTTTAGTTACTTCCAAAGCGCTCTTACAAGAAAGCCTTTGATTAATCCAGTTCTAGCTTCTGCTTCCCCAAACATTTAGCTTAATGTAGTAATTCCCGATATCGACGGTTATCACGTATGTCATCAGAAGCGCGATCGCAACAAACAACCGAAACCGCAAAACGTTTGAGTGAACAGAAGTTAGCTTCGGCATTCCGCTTGAGTCCCGATCCGATTGTCCTCAGTATATTTCCTGATATAACTTATATAGAAGTTAACGACAGTTTTTGTAAATTTTTTGGTTATACGCGAGAACAGGTAATTGGATGTAAGGGGAAAGATTTAGAAATTTGGCAGAATTTAGAGCAACGCAATGATTTAGTGCAGATTTTAGTCGAACAAGGGACAATTCGTAACCAAGAAGTAGATTTTCGCGCTGCTGGGGGAGAAGTGAAAACAATGCTGTTGAGTGCGGAGTTAATAGAAATTAACGCACAGCAATACGTTTTAGCAGCAGCTAGAGATATCACCGAGCGCAAACAAGCGCAGATGGAAACTCGTTTATTGTTGGAAGCAACCCAAGTTATTAGTAAAGCAATTGATATCGATAGCGCTTTTAATTTTATTTTACGATTAATTTGCCAACAGATTAACTGGGATTTTGGGGAAGCGTGGATTCCTAGTAACGATGGTAGGGTGTTGGAATATTGTTTGGGTTGGTATGGTTTGCAAGAGAGTTTAGCAGAGTTTAGCAATTACAGCGAAACTATAACTTTTAGTAAAGAGTTGGGATTACCAGGAGCGGTGTGGGAAAGCCAAGAGCCGCAATGGTTAGAGGATATTTCACAAGTTTCCCAAACCAAATTTATACGTAGAGAAATAGCTTTGCAAGTAGGTTTAAAAAGCTGTTTTGGGATACCGATTTTGAATGGGGGTGAAGTGCTGGCTGTTTTGATGTTTTTTAAAAGCAGCACTAAAAATCGGGATAAACATTTATTGGAATTAGTAACTGCTGTAGCTGCACAATTGGGGGGGTTAATTAAGCGCAAACAAGCCCAAACTGCTCACAGATACAGTGAAGAAAGATTGGAATTAGCTTTAAAAGCCAGCGAATTAGGATTATGGGATTGGAATATTCGCGATTCTAAAGTTTACCGCGATTCGCGTTGGAAGAAAATGCTTGGTTATGAAGATTGGGAAATTGGTGAAGATGCTTTAAATTTACGACGACTGATACATCCGGAAGATTGGGAATTTATCCAGCAAGAGTTAAAAGCATATTTACAGGGAAGAAGTCCGATTTATCAAGTAGAATTTCGGATGCTTTGTAAAAACCAAGAATGGAAGTGGATCGAGTCTCGCGGACAAATTTTTGAGCGTGATTCTGCTGGAAGACCGTTACGGATGACGGGTACTCATAAAGATATCACAGAACGCAAGCAAGCAGAAGTTGCTTTACAAGAAAATGAAAGACGGTTTCGAGCGATTTTTAACTCTAGCTTTGGATTTACGGTATTACTACAACCCAATGGTAAAATTATTTCACTCAATCAAACAGCCCTTGATTTATTTGGTTTAGTAGAAGGGGAAGTTGTCGGTTTACCATTTTGGCAATGTTTAGGAAAACAAATTTGCTGTTGTCAAAATAATCTACAAGCAGTAATTCAACGAGCCGGAAATGGTGAATTTATTCGTGATGAAGTAGATATTATCGACAATCATGGCAATATCGTCACAATTGATTCTTCTCTTAAACCAATATTTGATGAAGATAATCGGGTAGTATTGTTAATTGTTGAAGGACGTGATATCACTCAACGTAAAATCTTAGAAAAAGAAGTAGCTTTACGGGAAGCTGGATTAAATGCCTTTTTTAGCAGCGCTCCCGTAGGATTGAGCATTGTAGATAGACAATTAAGATATATTCAAATCAACGAATTACTTGCTGAAATTAACGGTATATCCGTAGAAGAACATCTTGGTAAAACCATTCAAGAAATTATACCAACTATAGCTCCGAGGATAGAACGACTTTACCAGCAAGTTTTAGCAACCAATCAATCAATTCTCAATATTGAACTCAGCGGTGCTTCCATTACTCAACCTTCGGAAATCCGCGACTCTCTATTTTCTTGCTTTCCCATCCCTGGAGAAGATAATATCCCCACAGGAGTAGGAGCCGTATTAATCGAAATTACCGCTCTTAAACGCGCCGAAACAGCTTTGCGGGAACGAGAACAAGCATTCCGCGCTATTTTTGAAAATGCCGCAGTCGGAATCGCTCAAGTTTCTCCCGATGGTAGGTTTGTCAACGTTAATCAACAGTTTTGTCAAATTGTCGGTTATTCCAAATCCCAGCTTTTACAACTTAACTGCTCCGAAATTACTCACCCCGATTCAATACCAGAATATCTCGATTATTGCAACCAATTAGCGCAAAATCAAATCGATGTATTTTCTATGGAAAAAGCCTTTATCCGCAAAAATGGTGAGGTGATTTGGACAAATTTAACAGCATCGGTAGTACGTGAAACCTCTGGAGAAATAAAATATTTCATCGGTGTAATTGAAGATATTAGTAGCCGTAAAAATGCTCAGGAACAAATGCGTTTAGCAACTGAACGTTTAGAATATTTACTGGCTTCCTCACCAGCCATAATTTTCAGTTGTTCACCTTCAGGCAACTTCGACAACACATTTATCAGCCAAAATGTTTACGAAATACTCGGTTATCAAGCACAACAATTTTTATCCGAATCCGGTTTTTGGATGCGTCATGTACATCCAGAAGATTTACCAAAAGTACAAAAAAAACTATCTCAAACCATAAAACAAGAATATTTAAGTTACGAATATCGCTTCTTACACAGTGATGGGACTTATCATTGGTTTAGCGAACAAGCACGATTAATTCGCGATCAAAAAGGCTACCCTTTAGAATATGTCGGCTGCTGGATAGATATTAACGAAGCCAAACAAACGGAGTTGGAATTAGAAGTTAGCCAGCGACGATATCAAAACTTAGCAGAAGCTTGTCCAGTTGCCATTGTCAATACCGATGCTGATGGGTTGTGTATTTATTTTAATCAATATTGGAGCGAAATTAGCGGACTTTCTATCGAAGAATCATTAGGAGATGGTTGGGTGAAAATATTACATCCCGATGACTGCGAAGCAGTTGTAAAATCATGGAAAGAAGCGATAAAAACAAAAACATCCTTTACTAAAGAATGTCGTTGCCTACGTTCTGATGGTAAAGTTGTCTGGGTTATGGGTAAAGCATTGCCGGAAATTAACGAAAACGGTGAATTCAAAGGTTATATTGCTACCATCACCGATATTACCGACATCAAACTTGCTCAACAAGCTCTACAGCAAGCCGTCATCGCCGCAGATGCAGCCAACCGAGCCAAAAGCGAATTTTT
>JBHJOU010000553.1:0-4583 GCA_050329355.1 Rivularia sp. (in: cyanobacteria) | reverse complement strand
GTAATTTCATCACTGTTGAAAAAGTCAATAAACCCTTGGTGGTATTTTTCTACAGATAGCCATGCTTCTTCAAGTAATTCCGGTGCATCACCGTATAGAGAATTTTGGTAATTCTTCTTAAAATTGCCAATTGCTACAGCTAATTTTGGTTTACCTAAACGTCCCATTACAGTAACTGGGGAAGAAAACATCCAGTATTGCTCATTTACGGGTAGAATTCGCGCTAATAAGATTTCTGCTGCTTTTGCACGTTTTAATTGTTGTTGTTCTTGCTCGCTAATTTTGACGATATATTCTTTTTCTGTTAACCAATTTCTCAATGCAAAACCATCATCAAAAATCTGTTTAACTACAAACAAACCGGCAAAACTGCGCTGAAAATTATCAACAATATTTCGCTGTTCAGAAGATAAATTGGGGTGAGATTCTAAAAATAGATCGATTGGCTGTTTATCTCCTACTTTACCTTCAGTAAGAAACATATTCAGCACCATTTGATTTTGAACCGCACCTTGATATTGAGAATCGGAAAAATTAGCTAACTGTTCCGCACTAAAAGCTTCTAGAGATACTGCTAAATCGTCCTCAGCATCTAACACAAAATCTAATAATTCTGAATGTAACTCTTTAGCAGTTGTTAAAATTGCATCCACAGATATTAACCTCAATCGCGCTTGCTAATTTCTACTTTAATACCATGCTCTGGTCGTAAAGTTATGGAAGGTTGAGGAACTATCGGATGGTTTTCAACAAGTTTTAATTGGTATTTTTGAGCGATAGTCGCGAGTAAAAGTACTGCTTCCATTACAGCAAAACCCTTACCAATACAAATCCGTGGCCCATCGCCAAAAGGTATATAAACACCCTTCGGTAAGCGTTTTTCTAAATCATTTTCCCAACGTTCCGGAATAAATTCTTCAGAATTCTCAAAATATTTGGGATGACGATGCATTACCCACTGACTGATCATAACCACACATCCAGCAGGAATTTGATAACCATCAACTTGATAATCTTCCACAGCTTCACGTCCAAAAATCGACACTGGTGGGTATAACCGCATCGATTCTTTAATTACCATGTTGGTATATTGCAAATGCGGTAAATCTTCAACAGTCGGTAAACGTCCATCCAAAACAGTTTTTAATTCATCCCATAATTTAGCTTCAACCTGGGGATATTGAGCCAAAAGCATCCACGTCCAAGATAAAGCATTTGCAGTAGTTTCGTGACCTGCTAGCATCAAAGTAGCCACTTCATCGCGTAATTGGCGATCGCTCATTTGAGAGTTATCATCTTCCGAACGTGCTTGCATTAACATTGAGAGCAAATCGTTATCTTGATCTTGATAATTGCGATCGCGATGTTGCTGGATAATACTATAAATACTTTCATCCATTTTACTAATAGCATTGCGATAGCGGATATTTTCCGGTCTGGGAAACCATTCCCAAATCAAAAAGTTCTGTTTACGCTTGCTTTCAAACCAATTCATCGCTACATCCAATGCATTAGCGACATTTTCGGCTTCCTTGTCGCTAACATCTTGGTTAAAAATGCACTTCATCACAATCTTGAGGGTAAGGCTCATCATATCAGCGTGAATGTCGCGGATTTCCCCATCAATCCAACTTTCTGTGATAGTTTCGCTGTATTCCACCATGACTTTTCCGTAACCATTAATTTGTTTTTGGTGGAAAACGGGTTGGATTAATCGACGCTGACGAAACCAAGATTCACCTTCATTGGTAAGTAAACCTTCACCAAGTAAAGTTTTAAGAGCGCGAAAACCTCTACTTTTAATAAAAGAATTTCGGTCTTTGAGAACTTGTTCAATATAATCAGGATTGGCAATCAAACAAGCAGAAGTTAAACCCAACTGTAAAGGAACAATATCTCCATAATTGCGACCGCAATCTGTTAGAAACTCTAAAGGATGGCTACCTAAATCTAACAAATGACCGGCAATTGAATTACCTTTAGGAGCATCAAGTTCAAATATATCTGTAGACATTTTTAACACCCATTTATAAACAAACTACTAATTATCAGTTCAGGATAAGTACTTATCAGTCTCAAGGAAGATAACTGATAATTCTTCTATCTATAGGTAGAAAATGCAGATGGGGTTCGGGGAATAAATAAATAAAAACTGTCAACTAACTGCTAACGGCAAATTAATGATAAATAAACTTCCATTCCCTGGTTCAGATTTTACATTAATCGAGCCTTGGTGTGCTTCAATAATACAACGCGATAGATATAATCCTAAACCGCTACCGGAATTTTTGTTTTTACCAGGTCGAAATCTCTCGAATAAAATTGCTTGTTGTTCTGGTGAAATTCCGGTTCCTGTATCTTTAATTTTGATTTCTGCTGTTTCTGAATTCATCTGTAAACTTACTTCGATAAATCCCTGATTTGTAAATTTAATTGCATTTCCAATTAGATTAGTCAAAACTCTTTTAATTTCCATGCGGTCTGCAATAATACTCAATACATTCTCTTCGAGATTTTCATCTGTTAAATTTAACTTCAATGTTAATTCTTTTTCTTCTGCCAAAGGAGTTAATTCTTGAACTACATCATGAATTAAATCGCAAATATTAATTTTCTCGAAATTAATTTGTTTACAATCAGCTTCATAACGATAAACTTCCAGTAAACTATTTACCATGTGTAGCAAGTCATCATTACTACTAATCATGGTGCTAAATATCTGTTCAACTGCTGGAGATACTTCAAAAAATTTACCTTCACGTAATAGTTTTAAAACGCGATTAGAAGCAGCTAATGGTGTTTTGAGGTCGTGGGTAAAGCGGGAAACAAAATCTTGACGCAAACTCGCCATATGGTCGCGTTCATCTATACTATGTTTAAGACGTAAAAGACTACGCACTCGCGCTTGAAGTTCGTCAGCATCGACTGGTTTGTGAATAAAATCATCCGCACCCGCATCCAATCCTTCTACTGCGCTGGTGCTATCATAAGCGGTAATTAAGAGGATGGGAATAAATGGTAAATCTTGATTTTTACGGATACGACGGGTAAATTCATAACCATCCATTTCCGGCATCATTACATCTAGAAGAATCAAATCTGGTGGAGATTCTTCGACCATAGTTAAAGCTATTTTACTATCTTCTTGAATTTCAATTTCGTATCCTTCATCTTCTAAAATAGTTTGAATGACTAGTAAATTATCAAAAATATCATCAACTACTAAGATACGGTCTTTTTTTTCTAGTTTGTTATAAGACATAATATTTTTTATCTACAAATTATCTATAAAATAAATTCCTGACCACGGATTAAATACCAATTACCAATTACCTATTACCTATTACCTATTCCACTTGAATACAACGTGGTAATTCAACTCGAAACGTCGAACCTTTATTTACTTCACTATCAACTAAAATATGACCATTCATCATTTTGATTAAAGATTGAGTGATTGCTAAACCCAATCCGGTACCAGCATATTTACGTGAAATAGATTGATTAATTTGCCGGAACGGTTCAAAAATATGCTTCATATCATTTGCAGAAATCCCAATACCAGTATCTTTTATAAAAATAGCAACATGAGTATCTGATATTTCTTTTACTTCGATAGAAACCATTCCTTCATCGGTAAATTTAATCGCATTAGAAATCAAGTTTACTAAAATTTGACGAACACGGGTTTTATCATTAATTATCTTCGTATTTTGCAAGTTCATTTTAACATCTAATTCTAAATTCTTTTGTGCTTTTAAAGAGCGTAATTCATCGACAGTGTTCGCAATTAACAAAGGTAAATCTAATTCTTCAGGATTTAATTGTAATCCGACTGCTTCAATTTTGGATAAATCAAGAATATCGTTGATTAAAGCAAGTAAATTTTTCCCATTATTATGAATCCTCTGTATCATCTCTAACTGAGAAGCCGAAAAGTTATCTTTGTTTTTGCGCTGCAACATTTGCGAAAATGCCATAATCGCATTCAACGGAGTTCGCAATTCATGAGACATTGTTGCTAAAAATTTAGATTTTGTTTCCGAAGCTTCTAATAATTTGAGATTTTGTAAATGGATTTGTTCTCTCTTTTCTTCTAATTCTTGATTTTTTTTCTTCAATTGTTCATTACTTTCTCTTAATCGCTGATTATAGGACTCTATCTCTAATTTACTTTGATAAATCTGTAATTCAACTTGATAAAGACGAATTACATTTCTTAAAGTCGCACTTAGTAAATCGGGAGTAATTCTCGACTTGGTAATATAATCGGAAGCACCTGCTTTCATTAATTGAACCGCAGTTTGTTCGTCTCCTTGGCCGGTTAAAACTATCAACGGTACTTTAGAACCTGAAGTCCTTATTTCTTGGACTAAGGCTAATCCATCTTTACCCGGTAAAAGGTAATCTACAAAGATACAGTCAAACTCATTTTCTGCTAATATTTCAAAGGCTCCTGAATAGTCGCTGGCTTCAAATAGGTTTATTTTTATTCCTGCTGTTTTTAAAGCACGATTCACAGCCATACGGTCTACTTCATCATCATCAATAATTAAAATTTTGAGGTTTTCTTCCATAGACTT
>JBHJOU010000852.1:0-9756 GCA_050329355.1 Rivularia sp. (in: cyanobacteria) | reverse complement strand
TAAAATATTTTGCAGATAAATAGATAAGTTTGAATCCTTATTTATACTAGATTGTTTAGTAGTTAATAAAAATTAAAATCAAAGCTTTTTTGTGAAAGATAATACATACTATTATTGTGAAAAATACCGATATTTTTTTAAGTCTTCTAATAAGTCGAGTTTTTTGCTTGAAAAAAACCCAATTTCTCACAGAGTCGAAAAATCAAGATTTTAAAGCTTCCCCCATCCGAACACCCACATCGAAAATTTTGGGGAATTAGATAGAGATAAATCCGTATTTTTCCGCTTTTTTAGCGAATAATGCGCTTAAATCGATGTTTTTTCATTTACTTCTCCGTATAATAGCTGTTTTCGCTATATCGATAATTTGTTATATTTGGTTTCAAACCAAAAAGAACCGCTTCTATTTAGGTAACCTCCGCATCTACCTAAAAAATTCACCGAGCATTTACCACAAAAAATTAAAGCTATAGTTGTATCTTGCATAGAAAGTACGAACACTAAGTATCTACTTTTCAGGGAATAATTTTTTAATTTGTCAATGTAAAACCTTGCCAATTTAATAATTTCTAACTAAATATCTAACTAAATATCTAATAAAGTATGAAATTAAGAATAAAGCGGTGGAAGTATAGTTATCTTCTGCTGTGGTTATTGCTTCCGGGGATTATCCTAAAAGGAGCTATACCTGTAATAGCGGACGAAATAACGAATATAGCGGTGTTTGGAGGTGATAATATTGGCTCTTTCAACACCAACAGTACAACTTTTAGAGCCGGAAATGCAGCTTTACAAATAACCAAAACTGCAAATAAAAGCGCAGTTGAGCCAGGAGATACGGTAATTTATCAGATTGCAATTCGTAATACTGGTACGGTTTCAGCGAATAATTTGACTGTTAACGATACTCTTCCTCTAGGTTTGAAATTAGCGGAAAAATCAGTACAAGCTTCTTTAACTGACGGTAGTACAACTACTCAAGTAGGTGTATCAACTAGTGCAGCAGAAAATCGAATTATTGGAATTAATTATGCTGGTAACATTCCACCCCAAGGAATTTTAAGTGTTGTTTATGCAGTTACGGTTACACCTGATGGGATGCGGGGAAGCGGGAGAAATTTGGCTGTAGCTACTGCTGGAAATGTCAGAAGCAATACCGCAAGCCATTTATTGAGGATTCGTCCAGGTATTGTTTCTGATTGTGGGACTTTAATTGGACGTGTTTTTGTCGATAAAAATTTTGATGGTGAACAACAACCAGGAGAACCGGGGGTACCAAATGCGGTGATTTTTATGGATGACGGCAACCGTATTATTACTGATGCGAATGGTATGTATTCTGTGGCTAACGTGATTTCTGGTAATCGTACCGCAACCTTGGACTACACCAGTTTACCAGGCTATATTCAGGCTCCAAATCTTTATAAAATTCAGCATAATAGTCAATCTCGTTCGGTACGTTTAGCCCCTGGAAGTATGAGCCGAATCAATTTTGCACTCACTCCTGCTTTCGGGGAGCGTTAATAGGATGAAAAATTTCAGTTTAAATAAGCGATATTTTATATTAACTACTTGCGGTGCTGTAACGGTATTACCTACAGTTAGTGTATCGGCACAAAGTGTAGTTATTCAAAAGCAGCCTGTAGATTTGGATTTACCGGAATTGAATCTAGGAGTAGAAGATGATAGGGAAGCGTTATTTTCACCACCAACCAGTCAACCGGAAGAATCAACTCAAGAGGAAGCAGAAAGCAGGGAGCAGAAAGTAGAGGGGAGTAATTCTGATAGTTTATCTTTGACGCTTGAAGAAGATAACCAACAAAATCAAAATTCTTCTATTCCTTTATCCCTGGTTAACCAAGTGAGTATGATTACTCCCCAAGCTGGGGTAATTAATACCAAAACTACGAATATCACGATTCAGTACCATCCAGAAGCCAAAGTAAAGGTAACGGTGAATGGGAAGGCTATAGATAATACGATTAACAGTTACACTCACAAAGACGAATCACAACAGCTTGACACTCAAATTTGGTATAACGTTCCTTTATCCGCAGGTGAAAACACGATTACCGCTCAAGCTCAAGGGGGTAATCCTGTTAGCGTTAAAGTCATCGTTGAGCAGCAAACAGCTAAGATTTCCCTTAATCCAGTCGGAGAACCCAGCATCCCCGCTGACGGACGTTCTAATATTGATTTTCAAGGTAAAATTACTGACGAAAATGGTAATTTAATTAATCAAGATTTCATAGTTACTCTAAGTAGTGATGCCGGTAAATTTATCGGTGCTGACTACAAACCAGATGCTCCCGGTTTTCAAGTACTCGCTCGTGGTGGGGAGTTTACTGCAACTTTACAAGCAGGTAATCAAGCTCAAACAGCAAAAGTTACCGCTGTCTTGGAAAGTTTGGGGCGAAGAGTATCTCCGCCCCAACTTTCCGCTAGTATCTACAGTAAAAATACTTCCCCTGATTTCGATTCAGCAGCGGTTACATATGTTGAATTCGTGACTAATTTACGTTCTTCCTTAGCCACAGGAATGGTAAATTTAAGAATTGGAGCCGGTGGTAGCGATTATTGGGGTAGTTTCCGCGATTTTGTGAAACCCGAAGAAATAGCCAAAGGTACAACTGTAGATTTGGATGCGGCGGTTTTTGCCACAGGTAAAGTCGGAGAATGGTTATTTACGGGAGCTTATAATAGCGATCGCCCTTTGAATCAAGATTGTAATGGTGACAATCGGCTTTTTGGGGGGATTCAATCTTGTGAAAAACAATATCCTGTCTACGGTGATGATTCGACAGTTACTAATACTGCTCCTTCCATAGACAGCGTTTATGCTCGTATCCAACGTAATCCGAATATCAAGGGAGCAGAAGCCGATTATTTGATGTGGGGTGACTACAATACTCCAGAATTTGCCAGACAATCCCAACTTTATACTGCTACCACCAGACAACTCCACGGCTTTAAAAGCAACTTTAATATCGGTAATTTACAAGTAACTGGATTATTTGCCAATAATATCCAAGGTTTCCAACGAGATACGATTACCCCTAATGGAACTAGCGGTTATTATTTTGTTTCTCGCCGCTCAGTAATTCCCGGTAGTGAAAGCGTGTTTATTGAATCAGAAGAAATTAATCGTCCCGGTACGGTAATTAAACGTCAGCCTTTATATCGCGGCTCCGATTATGAAATTGATTATGACAGAGGGACAATTTTATTCCGTCGTCCGATTCTTGCTACCGAATTAAATCCTTTACAAGCAAGTTTAGTGAATCGGATTGTAGTCACTTATCAAAACGAAGCTGGCGAAGACGGTCAACTTTATGGTGGTAGACTGCAATATAACTTGAGGAATGGCAATAGTAATGTTGATAATACAGCATTTTTGGCAGCTAGTTATTTAAAAGAAAACCAAGGAGCGCAGGATTTTCAACTATATGGAATCGATTTCTACGCTCCCTTGGCATCGGGTTCCATCATTGGGGAATATGCGCGATCGCAACACAATACTTTCAATTTTGGTGATATCAGTGGTTCTGCTTACCGGATAGAAGCAAATAGCAACATTGGTGAAAGTTTTCAAGGACAAGCTTATTACCGTTCGGTGACGGAAAATTTTGCCAATAATGCCACCTGGAGTTTTGCACCAGGACAAACTCGTTATGGTGCCGATATTACCGCTAAAATTACCGATACGACTAGGCTCCAGGTAGGTTATGACCACGAAAAAAATTTCGGTATTGCTGCCGTCGAACAAACCCAATTTTTTGACTTATTCAACCCCCAACCTCTACCGATACCAGGAAGTAAAATTGATAACTCTTTATCTACATTTAAAGCAGGAATTCAGCAAAAAATTGGTCAGTCAGATTTAAAAGTTGAATATGTCAATCGTTCCCGTGAAGACAGAGTTAATAACCAATTAGAGGGAACCGCTAGTCAACTAGTATCGAGTCTTAATGTTCCATTAACAGAGAGTCTAAATTTCCGCGCTCAAAACGAACTAAATCTCAACGAAAGCGATCCTCTTTATCCGAACCGTACCACTCTCGGTTTAGACTGGGCGCTATACCCTGGTGTGACAATGCGACTAGCACACCAATTCTTTGATGGTGGTTTGTTAAAAGGTAACAACATTACTAGTTTAGATACCCTTGTGGAACATAAATTTACAGAAGATACCACAATCAACGGACGCTACTCGATTCTTTCCGGTATCGACGGCATGAACGATCAAGGTACCATAGGCTTAAATCACCGTCTTCGTCTCGCACCTGGATTCAAACTAGATTTAGGTTACGAAAGGGTATTTAACGATATTTTCGGTAACACCGCGACAGGTATCAGATTTGCTCAACCTTATGCAACCGGACAAAGTGCTTCTAGCTTAGGTTTATTCGAGGGAAGTACTTACAGCATCGGCATGGAATACACAGATAATCCCAACTTCAACGCTAATGCTCGCTTTGAATATCGTGATGGCGAACGAGGTAACAATACAGTAATTACCGCAGCAGCATCAGGCAAAATAACACCAGCATTAACCGCAGCAGTACGGTATAAACAAGCCGGTGGAGCAAATCAACTGTTAGAGGGACTTGCAGATACAGCCAACCTCCGCGTCGGCTTAGCATATCGCGACTCCAACAGCGACAAATTAAACGCTTTACTCAAATACGAATATCGGCAAAATCCTTCCATAACACCCGATACCTTATTATCCGGTAGCGGAAATGGTTCCATAGACCATCTTTTTTCCGCAGAATTCATCTACGCACCCAGTTGGCAATGGGAATTATACGGAAAATATGCTTTCCGTAATAGTAATAGTTACTTAGCAAATAATTTTACTAATACCAGCAGCATCAACCTAGCGCAATTACGGGCAAATTATCAATTAGGATATCGTACCGATTTAGCGATTGAAGGACGCTGGATTGGTCAACCAACCGAAGATTACAACGAATTTGGTGTAGCAGTAGAGGCTGGATATTATTTAACACCAGATTTTCGTGTTGGTGTCGGTTATGCCTTTGGTAGCGCCGACGATCGCGATTTTACAGGTTATCGTTCTGCGGGAGGTCCCTATCTCAATGTCAGCTTCCAGGTAAACGAATTATTTGGTGGTTTCGGCAGACAAAAAGTAGCACCACCACAGCAAGAAGAGTCTTTAACAGGTCAAAGGTAACAGGTTAAAGGTCAAAGGTAAGAGGTTAAAAAATAACTGTCAACTCATTATGAAATCATCATTTAAATCTAAACTAATTCGTAGTTTCATCCTATTATTTACAACTTGTAGTTATCAGAGTTTATTGTTACTAATTGAAGCAAATTTTTCTGAAGTTGCAGCCCAAACTATAACAAGATTATGCGCTGTTCCCGGTAAAGATGGACCGAGGAATAATGTAAGTGGTGTTATTAATACTTATTATCCTGGTACAGCAAATGTAAACGCTGGTGCAACTTCCATCCCTGTAGGAACTCCCACAGGTGCATCAACACCAATTCAACCAGGAGATTTGTTATTAGTTATCCAAATGCAGGGAGCGGATATTGATTCGAGTAATACTAATGCTTACGGAGATGGGCAACCTGGTGGTTCTGATGATATTCTGACAAACTTTACACCCCCTTCACCAACTGGTGCCAGTGGTAATCTAAATAATGCTAACTTTACCGCTGGTAATTATGAATACGTAGTTGCTACGACAGATGTTGCTGGTGGTTCAGTGACAATTCAAGGTACGGGTACAGGAGGAGGACTAATTAATTCCTACAGCAATGCTGCTTTTGGTACCCAAGGACAAAGAACTTATCAGGTAATTCGCGTACCGCAATATTCTAGCGCCACTATTACTTCAGGATTGACAGCAAGTCCTTGGAATGGTTCTAGTGGTGGTATTTTAGTTTATGATGTTGCCGGTAACTTAAATTTAGGCGGCGCAACTGTAGATATTAGCGGAATAGGCTTTCGTGGAGGTGCGGGGCGAGAGCTTGGCGGAGCCGCTGCTTCCACTGGTTATAGACAAACTGATTACAGAACTTTATCTACTGATGATACTAACGGTTCTAAAGGTGAAGGTACCGCCGGTACACCCAGATATATCTTTAACTCTACAAATAATAGTTTAGAAAATACTGGCGTTGAAGGTTATCCCAACGGTTCCTCGGCTCGTGGCGCACCGGGAAACGCTGGTGGTGGTGGTACAGATGGCGATCCTTTGGGACAATTCCGCTTCCCTAACGGTGAAAATACCGGCGGTGGTGGTGGTGGTAACGGTGGTGGTGGTGGTAGTGGTGGCAGAAGCTTTAGCTCTCGATTATTTATCGGTGGTTTTGGCGGTGCAGATTTTCCCTCTACAAGCAATCGTTTGGTATTAGGAGGAGGAGGAGGAGCGGGAACAACTAACGATGGTTCTGGAAGTCTTCCTAATGGTTTGGCAAGTAGTGGTGCTGCGGGTGGTGGTATGGCTTTTATTCGTAGTGGTAGCGTTAGCGGTAACGGTATTATTAATGCTAATGGTGCTAATGCTTTAAATGTCGGTGTGGATGGAGCCGGTGGTGGTGGTGCTGGTGGTAGTGTTGTAGTATCAGCTGCGAATAATAGCCTTGCAGGTCTGACGATAACTGCTAATGGTGGTAAAGGTGGTGATTCAGTAGCTAATAATCTTCACGGTCCCGGTGGTGGTGGTGGTGGTGGTATTATCTTCAGTAGCCCCGGTGCCGTAGTTAATGCAAATGGCGGCGCATCAGGTGCTGGTGGCAATCCTGTGAATCCTAACCTCAATTTTGGCGCAACTTCTGGTAGTAATGGTACTACAAATAGTGTTGGTAATATTAATGGTGCTAGTTCTGGTGCGGAATGTCTGCCACAATTAACTATTACTAAAACTACTTCTACACCAAGTCCTATTATCAAGCCGGGAAAAGCTATTTATACTATTACAGTTGCCAATGCTGCCAATTTATCTACGGCAACTAACGTTAATATATCTGATCCTTTACCCAACGGTTTTACTTTTGATGCTTCTACTAATCCTACAATTACTTTAAATGGTGGTTCAACTCGTAGTAGTGTGAGCAATCCAGTTGATGGCGAAACAGTCCTTAACTTTGGTACTTTTAATATTGCTAGTGGTGGTAGTGTTGCGATTACTTTTAGCACCAACATCGACGAAAATGTACCCAACGGAGAATACAACAACCCAGCAATTGCGACTTATTTAGACCCCACTCGCACCACACCAGAGGGAACAACAAGTGTAAATTATGACGCAGCAACAATTGGTGAAGAAGTAATTGTTGGTTCCCCAGTTCCCACTGATCCGGAGCGTTTACGAGGGCTGAAAAGGATTACCAACGTATATAGAAACGGCGTTCCCATCAGCGGCATTAACTTTGATTCCTTTATTGATGACCCCAACGACTCTATTGACAATTTACCAGGTTGGTTTCAACTTTCACCAGTGGGAGTATTTGATATTAGTCCGCAATTACCTTTAGAAATCGATGACGAAGTAGAATATACTATGTATTTCCTTGCCGATGGTAATCGACCAGTAGAAAACGTGAGATTTTGCGATTCCATTCCCAGAGGAACCAGCTTTGTTCCCAATAGTTTTGGTTCCGCTACAGGTATTTCTGTAAATTTAGCAAATACAGTTACAGCTAATACAAATAATACTGATGGTGATAATGGTAGTTTTTTCGCTCCAGGAACTCAACTTCCCCCGAATAACTTCTGTCCCAATCAAGATAATCCCACGGGTGCGGTAATTGTTAATCTCGGTACTATCAACCATACTCTTGGTACAAATTTTGGTTTTATTCGGTTCAGAGTAAAAGTCGATTAATCATTTAATTGCACCCTAAGCTAGACTTATAGCAGTTCAAGACTTGCTACCATGTCTGTCACCAACTTAGAAACCCCTAATTTAGAAACCCCAATTGATGTTATATTTCCCCCAGGAGATATATATAGTGACGAACCACCTTTGGAAAGCGATTTACATTTACGGCAAATGATTCTGCTGATACAGTGTCTAGAGTTATTGTGGCAAAACCGCAATGACTTTTATGTTGCAGGTAATCTGACGATTTATTACAGCCCGCGTCAACTCAAGTCAGAGAAGTTTCGCGGACCAGATTTTTTTGCAGTATTAGGAACTGAAGGCAAACCGCGTAAAAGTTGGGTAGTTTGGGAAGAAGGTGGTAAGTATCCCAATGTAATTATAGAAGTACTTTCAGATTCGACAGCAGCAACAGATCGAGATTTAAAAAAACAAATTTATCAAGATATCTTTCGGACTCCAGATTATTTCTGGTTTGACCCGAATAGTTTAGAATTTAAGGGATTTCATTTAGTTGATGGCGAATATCAACCCCTGCAACCAAATCCTCAAGGTTGGTTATGGAGTCAGCAGTTAAGTTTATTTCTGGGAATTTATGCAGAAAAGTTACGCTTTTTTAGCAATGAAGGTGAACTGATTCCCACTCCTGAAGAATTAGCACAACAGGAAGCTCAACGTGCTGATAGAGAAGCTCAACGTGCTAATCAAGAAGCTCAACGTGCTGATAGAGAAGCTCAACGTGCTGAACTTTTAGCAGCAAAATTAAGAGAATTAAATATAGATATTAATGATTTATAAAATGAAATAGGTGACAGGCACGAGAGACCTGTCCTAAAATTAAGCTAAACTAACTAAATTTCATCAGGAATTATCCATTTAGGCGGTTCCGATAACTTTTTCATTCTGGCGATTTCAGCAATTTCGAGCATTTTTTCTAAGGAAGTATCTTGGATAAACTGTGATGCTTGGTCTCTATACTCAATATTGGGACATTTATCTCCCAAAACACAACCGTTAACACAAGCTTGAGCGCAATTAATTTTTTGTTCTTCCATGGTGTTCCCCTCTTAACTAATACTTTGTCAAACAGATATTAGCTTCTGGATAAATATTAACGCGCATTCCGATTTTGGATTTTAAATTTTAGATTTTGGATTGAAAATGAAGCAGTACTGGTGTTCAGAACCCCGACTTCTTCAAAAAGTCGGGGTTCTAAATTCTCATAATGATTTAGGATTGCTATATGAATTTAAATTTTTTTCTATTACCAATTAGCCATTTTAACTTAAATGTCTCAAACCTTTGCTACAACCGGAACTATTGCGGCGATCGCAACAGCTGTTGTACCCCAACAGGGTAGTGTGGGAATTGTGCGGGTTTCTGGCTCTCAAGCGTTACAAATTGCTGAATCTATTTTTCACGCACCGGGTAAACAAGTTGTGGAATCACACCGGATTCTCTACGGTTATATTCGTCATCCCCAAACACAACTGTTGGTAGATGAAGCGCTATTGTTAATCATGAAAGCTCCTCGTTCCTATACCCGTGAAGATGTTGTAGAATTCCACTGTCATGGGGGAATTATCGCAGTGCAACAGGTGTTAAAATTATGTCTGGAAGAAGGTGCAAGACTCGCACAACCGGGAGAATTTACCCTCAGAGCCTTTTTAAACGGCAGAATTGATTTATCTCAAGCAGAAAGCATTTCTGATTTAGTCGGGGCAAAATCTCCTCAAGCGGCTCAAACAGCATTGGCTGGTTTGCAAGGAAAATTAGCCGATTCGATCCGTCAGTTACGCGCTAAATGTTTGGATATCGTCGCCGAAATTGAAGCAAGAATAGATTTTGAGGAAGATTTACCCCCGTTGGATGATAAAGCCATCGTATCAGAAATTAA
>JBHJOU010001004.1:0-5931 GCA_050329355.1 Rivularia sp. (in: cyanobacteria) | reverse complement strand
CAAGCTGTTTGGATGCGTCGTATTTGGCAGCCCCAAATAAGTCAGGATTTAGCTCCACAATTTCAAACTGCCTGCGTTAGAGAAGCAATGGCAGCCTTGAATGCTTTTTGGGATAGTCTTAGGGAAGTCCGTTGGGTAGATAATTTACACCGGGTTTTGGCTGCGGAAAATAAATTGCGTCAATTGCGGGTGGCTAAGGAAGTAGGCTTGGTTATTCCATTGACTCTTGTTACTAATAACCCCGAAGAGGTGCGAGAATTTTTTTATGATGTAGGAGGAAAAATGGTTACTAAACTGTTGACTCCTATTTCTTACGGAATGAAAAGTTCTCCCTTCTTTTTTTATACGAGTCAAGTCAAAGAAGAAGACTTACTCGATATTGAGACATTACGCCATAGTCCAATGGTTTTTCAAGAGCAAATACCCAAATTGCGAGAATTGCGAGTAGTGTATGTGGATGGAAGTATATTTGTTGGAGCTTTAAATGCTTCTAGTTACACAGCATCTACGGTTGACTGGCGACGTGCTTCTGTAAAAGATTGTGCTTGGGAAGTCCATGAATTGCCGATAGAAATAGTTTCTCGTATAAAAGCTCTAATGGCAAGCTTGGGGCTGATGTTCGGAGCTTTAGATTTGATTGAAACACCATCGGGAGAATACGTATTTTTGGAAATTAATCCTACAGGAGAATGGGGAATGTTAGAACGAGATTTAGATTATCCCATTAGTAAAGCAATTGCAAACGCACTGGTTAGGGAAAGGGGAGTTGGGAGTGAATATAATTCGTAATTCGTAATTCGTAATTATTGCCCGGTGATGAATTAGAAGTTATGACTTTGCTGATTTTAGTCTCATGTTTGTTTATTCCAAATTTAAAATCCAAAATCTAAAATCTAAAATCTAAAATTGAATGACTGTTTTAATAATTACTCATAGTCAAGATAACGAAAGCATTCCTATGGTAATCAAAGCAATTGAGTCTCAAGGAGGAAAAGCATTTCGTTTTGACACAGATAGATTTCCCACTGAAGTACAATTAGATATTTGCTATAAATCTGGATGCGAGCAAGTAATACTGACTTCAGATAACGATAAACTTGACTTTAATGAAGTTTCAGCAGTGTGGTATCGCCGCATTGCTATCGGAGCAAGGATTCCTACAACAATAGATAAGCAACTTAGACAAGCTTCAATCGGCGAATGTCGAGCTACTATTCAAGGTGCAATAGCAAGTATTAGGGGTTTTCATCTCGATAGGGTATCAAATATCCGTTTAGCAGAAAATAAGCAGTTACAATTACAAGTAGCGCGAGAAGTCGGTTTAGAAACTCCTCGCACTCTAATTACCAACAATCCCCAAGCAGTCCAAAAATTTGCTCAAGACTGCCAAGGTGGTATAATTGCAAAAATGCTGTCTTCTTTTGCTATTTACGATCAAAAAGGACAAGAAAACGTTGTGTTTACAAATCCAGTGTCATCGGAGGATTTAGAAAATCTCGATGGACTGCATTTGTGTCCGATGACATTTCAAGAAAAAGTTTCCAAAGCATTAGAATTACGGACAACCATCGTCGGGAAACAAGTGTTTACAGCAGCAGTTGATTCTCAAGCTTTACATCATGCTCGTTACGATTGGCGACGAGAAGGAATTGCTTTACTTGACGCTTGGCAGCTTTATAACTTACCTCAAGTCGTTGAGAAAAAGCTTTTGCAATTAATGGCTTACTTTGGCTTAAACTATGGTGCCATCGATATTATATTAACACCCGACAACCGTTACGTATTTCTAGAAATTAACCCAGTAGGTGAATTCTTTTGGTTAGAAAAGACTCCCGGTTTACCAATATCTAACGCTATTGCTCAAACTCTAATAACTTTTGAACAGAAACACCAATTGCCACATTTTTCGTCGTTTCCACAAAATAAAGACAGTTTATTTGCATCTGCGTTTCATCACCAGAGCAACAACACCAGCGGATACAAGCAAAGCTAGGCTAATTGAAGGTTCGGGTACTGCTTGAACTTCTGCTCGATTTCGCTTAATTTCTACTAAAGCTATAGTTGTTTCATCAGCAAAATAACGCTGTAATGAACCTTCAATAGATACCGTGAGAAATTCTTGCAAACCACCAAAACCAGGTGCGCTAAATTTTTCAGTGATAGTGACATTATCGCTTTTTTGTAACGCCACAAAATCGTCATCTCCTTCTGTGGTGATATTGCCTACAAGGCTAAAAAAGTCTAAAATATTATCATTCTTAATATCAACAACTGCAAAAGATACATCTCCACTTGCTCTAGCCTTTTCTTGAGGGGGATTATCTATAGATGTAGCAAGTTCTAAATTAGTGAAAAAGTCGAAAGAAAAATTTGTATTTGCTTTTACATTAAAGTTGCCGATAACTGAAGCTTCACTTTTAGCAACTCCTAGATAATTTCGGTTTTCACCAAAAGCTGCACTCAAAGATGAATTAAATGCTACTGCTGGTTTAATTAAAAAAATTGCTTCTGCTTCAGCAGTTGCTTGCACTATACCCCCTTCGCCGATGGTCAAAGTATTTGTACTTGTATCAGTTGCAACATTTGATGGACTTTGACTAAAACCTTCAAAAACTAGAATTCCCTCAGAAAGAGCAAAGGTAGCAGCTTTACTAGGTGCAGTACCGACTATAGTGCTAGCTAAAATTGGTGTGATTACTAATAAACAGCGTTGCAGTATTTTCAAGTGTTTTTTCATGCTTTTAGTTGTGGGAAATTTTTGCCACGATAAATTTGACAAATTCACCCGATAGTGTAAAAAGTCAGCAAGTACAGATAATCTAATTTTTTTCGGAAGTAAAAAAAAAAGACGTATTTGCTCTGGTGTAAATAGCGGATACATAGACAGTCCTAAATCATTTGTGAATATAACAATATTTATTGAATTCCGGCTGTAATCTCCTTTAAGTTGCGAGGTTAACTGAATTCAGAAACAAATTAATTGTTTTCACAAATCACATAGCAAGGATTACCGTAGTTGCTTTTGTAAAAAAATCAAAAAATAAATTCTTTGATAAAAGTATTATTACAACTCCGTGAAATTTCCAGGCTTAAGACTAAATATACTGTAAACCATAATTAAATATTTCCGTATTAATACTAAAGTATAATCATAGCTATTTGGTAAAGCAATGATGAACAAAGTTGAAATTTATACAGATGTTTCGGATAATGCGGAAAAATAGTCAATTCCAGTATAAAGTAATAAATATTACATTTAATAAATAAGTTGGGTGTTTGAAGATAAAGAGAGTAGGTGTGGGAATAACAACTAATCATCCGGACAAATGTGGTAAAAACCGGACTTCTACACATAAATACTCGCTTCTCAGCAGAAGAGTTTAAGATTGATTTATATTTGTTTATATAGCGTTATTTTTTTGTGCCAGCTTAATCAGAAGATTGTTTATTTAATTCTCTAAAAGCTATGGGTATCATTGATACAAATGAATCTCTTTAGGGGAAACTAGAGAGGAGATAGAAAAAGTAAGGAGATAGAACAATGAAAACCGAACGTGAAAGAAAAGAAATAATCGATGCTATCAACGAACTGTTAGAACAAGCGTATGATAGTACTCTTGATGAAATAGTTGCTTATCTTCAAAAAATTGATGATATTGAAGATGCCAAGGATTTAATAGCCGTTAAAAAAGCTAAGGAAGATATCCGAATTAATGGCACTGTAACTTGGGAAGAATACAAAAATTGTGAGAAAGAAAGCGCTTAATGTATCAAGTTGCATTAACTAAGAGTGCTACTAAAGAACTTAATAAATTGCCTACGGATATTAAGAATCGAATAGATGCAAAAATCTTAACTTTAGCTTCTAACCCTAGACTTAGCGGGGTTAAGAAGCTAAAAGGAATAGAAAATACATATCGTGTTCGTGTAGGTGAATATCGAGTAGTTTATGAAATATACGACGATGTTTTGTTAGTAACTGTTATTAAAGTTGGACATCGTAGCGATATTTACGAACAACGATGAAAACTATCAAAGTAGCGCAAAAGCGTGAAAACCCCTCTGTTTCAAAGAGGGGAGATGTGATATGAAGTCCGGTTAATTGCTTACTATATGACTCAACGTATTTATCGAATACCCATTACCAGCCCTCACAAAGATGATAAGTGTTAAACCGGACATGATATGAATAATTACTTATTCGCTTGGGGTTTAGGTGTACCAGGAATGGTAATATCTATGGGCGTTATCTGGGATGCAAGTTGTGTAAGCGGAGGATTGATAGCGGTTTGATTTCCTACCACTAGAAAAACTAAATTTTCTGGCTTGAGATGTTCTTTTGCAACTCGCTGTACATCTGCTACTGTGGTTTTTTCCACCTCTTTTTGATAGGTAAACAAGAAATCTTCCGGATAACCATAATATTCGTAGCGCATCAAACGTGATAAAGTTTGAGCAGGGTCTTGGAAATTGAATACAAAAGAATTCAAAGTAGAATCTTTCGCAAAAGCTAATTCTTGAGCCGTTACAGGTTGAGTTTGAATCTGCTTGATTTCTTGTTGGATAGCTTTAACAAATTGTACAGTAGCATCAGAACGTGTTTGTCCCCCAGAAATAAACATTCCTGGATAATCGAAACGGGGACTCCAATAACCGTATACTGAATATGCTAAACCTTGTCGCGATCGCACTTCGTTAAATAATCTTCCACCGAATCCATTTAATATCCCATTCATCACATCTAATTCGGGATAATCTGGGTTAGCGAATTTACCACCGATATGTCCAATAAGTACATTACTTTGAGTTAATTGTGGCTGATTTACAAAGAATACACCACCCATTTTAGCTTGAGAAACTTCGGGTAATTGAGGTTTCTTGAACTGCGGATTTGCTTTCCATTTACCAAATGTTTGTTGAATCAGAGATTTCATTTTTGCAGAATCAAAATCCCCTTCAATACCCAAAATCATATTATTGGGATAATAATATTGTTGGTAAAATTTTACCAAATCATCGCGGGTAATATTATCCAGGGTTGTATATTCGGGGATACGAGCATAAGGGCTATTTTCCCCGTAAATCAGTTTCTGAAATTCCCGTTGTGCAATTTCGTCTGGGCTATCATTGCGACGTGCAATACCACCCTTCATCTGAGTTTTTGCTAAATCCAACTGATTTTCAACAAAAGCCGGTTGTTGTAAGACTTCAGCAAACAATTTAAAAACTGTATCTGTATCTTCGCTGAGTGCTTCAAAAAAAGCATTCCCAGAAGTTTCATCAATACTAGTTTCTACCGAAGCGGCTCGTTGTTCCAACATTTGATTGAGTTTATCAGGAGGATGTTGTTGAGTTCCTCCAGTACGCATTACATTACCCGTTAGCTCAGCCAAACCAACTTCCGTAGCAGGTTCAAAACGAGAACCAGTATGAATTAAAGCCCTACCATTTACCAACGGTAACTCATGATTCTCCATTAAATAAACTATCATGCCGTTTTCAAGTTGATACCGTTCGTATTTGGGTAACTTGATTTCTCCTACCGGCTTGAATTCCAACTCTGTATAATGCTTTGGCGTATAATTACCTTGCGGTGTGACTTGCTGAGCCATTGCACCAGAAAGGTTAAAACTTACTAGTACAAAAGCAAAACAAACCAGTAACGAGTAAAGCAATTTTTTCACTTTCTTATTGTGCCTTTTTCTTTGAATTTTCATTTTTTCTTTTTCTAGGGAATAGGGAATAGGGAATAGGGAATTGGGAATAGGGAGTAGGGAATTGGGAATAGGGAGTAGGGAATTGGGAATAGGGAGTAGGGAATTGGGAGTAGGGAATTGGGAGTTAAGATTTGAAAGTGAAGCGCGTAGCCGTGTTCGCAAAAGCTCCCTCATCATTAATTATTTCCCCCCATCTCCCCATCCCCCCATCCCC
>JBHJOU010001009.1:0-2656 GCA_050329355.1 Rivularia sp. (in: cyanobacteria) | reverse complement strand
ATGTCTTTACCGATGCTGTGTAATTTGGGATTATCCGGTGTGGCTTTTGTGGGTGCAGATATCGGTGGATTTGCGGGAGATGCGTCCCCAGAATTATTCGCTCGTTGGATGCAAATGGGAATGCTATACCCTTTGATGCGTGGTCATTCTATGATTGAAACCAAGCGTCACGAACCTTGGGAATTTGGTCGGGAAGTAGAAGATATTTGTCGCAAATATATCGAATTACGCTACCAATTGTTGCCTTATTTCTACACTTTATTTTGGCAAGCAGCGAATAAAGGTGAACCAATTTTACGCCCTTTACTTTATCATTATCCCAATGATTCTAAAACCTACGAATTATATGACCAAGTATTAATTGGTTCGGATTTAATGGCTGCACCAATTTATCGACCGGGGGTAGAGAATCGTATGGTATATTTACCTGAAGGTATTTGGTATGATTGGTGGAGTAGAGAACTATTACAAGGTTCGCAATACATTATTATTGATGCACCTTTAGCAAAAATGCCTTTATTTATTCGGGCTGGTGCAATTATTCCTTTAATTTCAGTCATGCAATATGCGGAAGAATTACCTATAAGTGAAATGCGATTATTAATTGCACCAGGTACGGGAGAATTTACGCTTTATGAAGATGATGGGAATACCTTTGCATATCGTGACGGGATGAATTCTACTACACAATATCGAGTTGATTTAAAAGGAAGTAAAGTAGTAGTTGAAGTTGGAGAAAGAAAAGGAAAATGGACTCCCATAGAACGTAAAATTATTGTGGAAGTGATAGGTTTTGGAGAACAAAAATTTACAGATGATGGAAGTCAAAGACGTTTAGTTTATCAATAATTCATTTTTTCAACGTCGTTTTACACGTTCGGTAGTTCATCGCACTCAAATAAATTTAATAGTTTACGATGAAAAACAAGAGGTCAGAAACCCCACGGCTTAACCCGGGGGCTTGAAAAAGCCCACATCTGACCAGATTAAGCCTTAAATGGCTACGTTAGAGGCAAGAGTTGAAGACCTACCAGTAGATGCGAAGCTAGTCTACTGCTCTAGAAGCGAAGCATTAAACATCTGTACAGGGTTAAGGAAGTGTGTTTTGCATAGTTACCGACCTCTAACTTTATCGAAGCTAACATTACCCAGAAATGGAGGGACTTATGTCCAAAATCTTTGTCTTAGATACCAACAAACGACCATTAAATCCAATTCATCCAGCACAAGCAAGACAATTATTAAGAAACAAAAAAGCTGTAATTCATCGACGCTTCCCATTTACAATTATTCTCAAAGAATCAAAACCCGAATCTCCAGTTTCACCACTTAGATTAAAAATAGACCCCGGTGCAAAGTTCACAGGGATTGCATTAGTTAACGATTCAACCGGAGAAGTTGTATTTGCTACTGAATTAAAGCATAGAGGTTTTGCAATTCGAGATGCTTTAACATCTAGAAGACAATTAAGAAATTCTAGACGTGCAAGAAAAACTCGTTATAGAAAACCCAGATTTTTAAATCGAACTCGCCCAAATGGATGGTTAGCACCTAGCTTACAAAGTCGTGTTGATAATATCAAAACCTGGGTTAAAAAATTACGTAAACTTGCACCAATTAAAGCAATTAGTCAAGAACTTGTACGCTTTGATATGCAATTAATGACTAACCCAGATATCCAAGGTAAAGAATATCAGCAAGGTACGCTTGCTGGTTACGAAACTAGAGAATATTTACTAGAAAAATGGGGGAGACAATGCGCTTATTGCAGTGTCAAAGATGTTCCATTTCAAATAGAACATATTTATCCTAGAGCTAAAGGTGGGAGTAATTCTATTACAAATCTCACCTTGAGTTGCGAGAAATGTAACATCAAAAAAGGGACTAAAGATATTAAGGAATTTATCCAAAAAGACCCAACAAGATTAGAGAAAACCTTAAGGCAAGCTAAAAGACCACTATCAGATGCAGCGGCAGTTAACACAACTCGATGGGCATTGTTTAAAGTTTTAAAAGAAACTGGATTACCTATAGAAACAGGTTCAGGAGGTTTAACAAAGTTTAATCGTAGTCAACAAAAATTAGAAAAAACTCATTGGATTGATGCAGCTTGTGTTGGTAAATCAACTCCAAAACTTAATATTAAAGGCATTAAACCATTATTAATTATTGCTACAGGACACGGCAATCGTCAAATGTGCGGGACTGATAAATTTGGATTTCCAAGTCGTCATCGAACAAATAAACAAATCCATTTTGGGTTTAGAACTGGAGATATTGTTAAAGCAGTTGTTACTAGTGGAAAAAAAGTCGGGAAATGCGTTGGGCGTGTTTTGTGTCGTGCCACAGGTAGTTTTGATATTGCTACCAAGACTGGAAGAGTCTCAGGAATCAGTCACAAATATTGTTCAGCGGTTCACAAAAAGGATGGATATAGTTATGTTCTTTAAAACAATCTTGACGGAGAAAAATTCGCCTGCGCCTTACCCCCATGTCTAAAGACAGGGGCTTCCACGGCGCGAAAACTTTGGTGATTGTCCGATGGATATAGAAAAATATCGTCAAATTATCCAACAATTAATTTTGGAAAAGCAAGCCCGTAAATCTTATCCAGAAGGAATAGAAAAGCAAGCTGTTTTAGATACTGAACGTGACC
>JBHJOU010000810.1:0-3519 GCA_050329355.1 Rivularia sp. (in: cyanobacteria) | reverse complement strand
ACCTGCTGGTACTGTTGGATAATTGAGTCGCGGGTAGATTCAATTTGGTCTGCAATTCGATTGGCTTCTTCCTCAGAAATGTCTTCTCTTTGCGAAAGTGCTGATACTAATGTATCTCGGTCAAATTGAGAAACTCGTGAGCTTAAGTTTTCAATTCCAGAGCGTGGGTCTTGCAGTAGTAATTGTAAATCGCGTTTGATTCCTTCTGGGTTGAGTTCTTCTTTGTTTGTGTTACGTAAATATTCTTCGATGTCGGCTTGGAAGTTTGTAACTTGCTCGCTGGTACGCTTTGCTAACCGACGCGGTGCTTTTACAATGTCGGTAATTGTATTTTGTACATTGTCAATTACTTGGTTTACTTGTTCTTCGCTCAAATCTTCACGTTGAGAGAGTAACTTGACCAAAGTTTCTCTATCGACATGGGAAAGGCGATCGCGCAATGCTGAAGCTCCTTGTTTGGGGTCTTCGAGCAGTTTTTGCAAATCCCGCTTGATTCCTTCGGGGTTGAGTTCTTCTTGATTTGTATTACGTAAATAATCGGAAATATTTTGTACTGTTTGTTCGTATTGCTGTTGGGTTTTTTCTGCAACTTTTCGCGGTGCTTGCAAGACATTATCGCGTACAGATAATAACTGGTCGATATTTTTATTAATCTGCTCTTCGCTTAAATCTTCTCGTTGAGAAAGTAATTTTACGAAAGTATCGCGGTCAAATTGAGCAAGGCGATCGCGCAATAATTTAGCTCCTACTTCTGGGTCATCTATCAGTGCTTTGAAGTCGCGTTTGATTCCTTCAGGATTGAGTTCTTCTTTATTGGTACTGACCAAATAGTTTTCTACTTTTTCACGCAATTCGTTGGCTTTATTTTTCGCTTGTTCTTGCAGTTCTTGAGCGCGATTTAAAACGTTATCGCGGGTATGTTCCAGTTGACCAATTATATTATCAGCTTCTTCTTGACTAATATCTTGACGTTGAGAAAGCAGTTTTACTAAATCATCACGGTTGAATTGTTGTAAGTTTTCACTTAATTCGTCAAAATTGGCTTCGGAATCTTCTAATAATTTACTAAAGTCCTGTTTAATAGCTTCGGGATTTAGTTCTTCTTTAACAGTGGAAGTTAGATAGTTTTCAATTTGGCTGCGGAGATTTGTTGATGTTTCTTTCTCTGCTACTTCCCCTACAGTTTGTAATACTTCGCTACGAATTTCTTCCATTTGTTGGACAATTTCTTTTACTCTTACTTCGCTAAGTTCTTGCCGTTGTTTGAGTAAGTTGTTTAAGTAGTCTTGATCGAGTTCTTCGAGTTGTTGTTTAACTTTTTTAGGGTCTGCATTCGTATCATAGATGACTTCTTTGAACTCATCCTTGAGAGTTAAACGGTTGAAATGCCAAGGGAAAGAATTCAAGATATACTCTTGCACATCTCTCTTGATGGGATTATCCGATAGTTGAGATATTTGTTGAGTTGCTTGTTCTCTAAGATTTTGCAACTGTTGGCTAATTTTATCAATATCTATTTCGGGAGCTTTTTCCTTGAGCTTTTGCAGTTGAGGTTTAATTTTCTCAACATCCAAATCGGATAAGTTTACTTGACTCATCAAAGCTGGAATTGCTGCACCCAAACCATATTTAACCGCTTGCTGCATTAATAAGCCACTACCACCACCTACAACTCCAGCTAATTGTTTTTGTAACTCTGAACCTAAGTTTTCCGAATTGAGTTGATCGGGAGTAGCTTTTTCGAGCAAATCCATAACTTGCTGCGTGGGATTTTCACCCTTTGCAGCTTGATTCCAAGCGCTTTCGAGTTGATCTGCAACTTGATTGATATCTTCTTGAGAAAAATCTGTCCGATTGCTAATTAAGTTAACAAAAGTCTCGCGGTTAAAGCTTTTTAGCAAGTCGCTATTACCAAGAGATTGTAAATTGCCGTCTTTGAGGACTTGATCGAATTGAGTGCGAATTTCATTAAAATTTAGTTTGGGTAAATTTACAGAGCTTAAAGAATTCTCTACAGCATTTTTAATACTATCACCATCAAAACCAGAAGTTAATTCACGACGGACTGCGGCGGTAATATCTTCCGCTGTGGAGACCATTTGATTTTTAGCAGCATTGGCGCCCAAAACACCTGTCGCGGTACCCATAATACCTTGAATGCCCGAACTAGCAGTATTTACAAGAGAACCAATCAGCGCTCCCGCAGCCGATGAACCCAGCCATACAATTACTGAAAAGTATGTAGACCAGATAACAACACCAATAATTGCTCCTAAAAACGTACTTTCGATTAAACTTAGCTTTACCGCTAAAAAGCAAGCGATAAATAAAGCGATAGTCGCCGTAAGTAATGCCCAAATACCGACTTTGGCTTCTACCTTGCTAATCGCTCCACCGACAGTATCAGAATTATCGTCAGAATCCGAATCTCCTCCTAAAGAAGAAATACCTACAGCGATTGACAAATTAGTTAATAGTAATTGAAAGGCGATCGCCATGACGATTCCAGATATTAAAGCCACTAAAAATTGTGGTCCGGAAAAAATTAGTGATGCTTCTTGGGGAGTAACATATCCTTGTGTCGGTGCTTGTCCAACAATATTTGCGATTGGAAACATATAGTTTAGTCCTTGAACTAGATCAATGAGATATTGTTATTTCTGGAGTCGAAATAACCTGTTCTCAGGCTAGCTAGCAGATGCCATGGGTTTTACTTCCCAAAGAAATATATGTTGATATCAAAAGGATTAAATTGGAATTAAGTAAGTGGGTAAAATTAAATATAAAACCTCACTCCGGGCAAAGTCACCCCCTCTCCTTGCTAAGGGTGAGGTTTGATCTTACATTTAATTACGCCTACCTACTTATCTCAAAATAATCGTTAATTACTACTAAGAATTTTCAAATTGATTTAGAAGTTGAGATAAAAATGATGGAAATATTAATTAAGACAAACTTACGCTGGGGATAATTAACTTTCAAAATATGTTCAAAAGATATTTTATGGTTTAAAACTGGAGAATTTTTCAAATCAAAGCCAAAAGTTTGTTTTTCAAGTCAACTTATCGGCAGATTTATGGGAAATAACTCGATTAAAATCCTATTTTTGATCGAAAAGACGGCAAACACCACACTAATGTTACGGTTCACCCGAATTACTCATAGTATTAATTCTCATACATTAGACAATATGCAAGCAAACACTGATTGAGCCATTCGTAAGCAATAAAAAACTTATGAAGCATGACCGTCCAATTACGGGTTCGGGAAACCACCCTTCATTCACAGGCTGCATAGGCTCAGTATATATAACAGTGTAAACGGGATAAAGCCCAGAATACATTTCCTATTGATGCTTGACTGGCTGCTTTTTTAAAGCTAGTTATCTCAAAATTAAATCTTTTATATTCCCATTCATTGTTTTTGTAGTTATACGGAGCCAAGATTAAGATGGCAAAAGTAGTTGGAATTGACTTAGGTACAACTAATTCCTGCGTAGCAGTCATGGAAGGTGGTAAA
>JBHJOU010000862.1:0-2841 GCA_050329355.1 Rivularia sp. (in: cyanobacteria) | reverse complement strand
TTTGGAATGTCTTTTATAAATGAATCGTATTTTTGTAATAAAGTTGTTGGGTCTGTATTTGTAGCTTCAGCTAGTTCCTGTGTATGTTTAATTAAAGCATCCCAACTGTTTGTTTCACTCGCTAAAGTCCTAATTCCTATATCTTTTAATTTTTTAAAAGTTTGGTCATGAAATCCAACCGCACCAATAACTAAATCAGGTTTGAGAGCAACTATTTTTTCGATGTTTGGAGGTGTTCTCCCTTCACTGACTACTGGTAGTTTTTGAAAACGTTCATCTTTTCTAAGTAAACTACTACCGGGAATTCCAACTAGTTTTGTAGCATCAAGTCGGTGAATAATATCCGCAGATAATGATGTTAATGCAACAACTCTTTTGACATTTTCAATTTCAGGTTTAGAGGTTTGATTTTCTTTAATTTGAGTTACATTAGTTGAAGATTCTGAACTATTTCCAGTAGTTGTAGAATTACAAGCTATTAAAAGTAAAATTAAGAAAATAGCAAGAGTGCGAGTTTTGAAAATATTAAAACTATTGTACATGGTTATGATGAAAAGATACTTCAGGGAATAGGGAACAGTAATCAGTAATCTTAACTATTTACTGATTTGTTTTAGTTTTAAATTAAGATTCCTATATATAGCAATCCTGTTTGATTTTTGCATAAGTTGTAGGAATGTTAACTGTTAACTGATTACTGCTCCCTTTATTTAAACATTAAAATGCGACTTTCAATCCAATTGTGGCATTGAAACCGGGTAATGTCCGACGTGCAATTTCTGGGGAACTATTTGTCAATCCTCTTACATCTTGCCAGCGCCAATATTTCTTGTCTAGCAGGTTAAATAACCCAACATTCAAAGAAACTTTATCGCTGAATTTATAGTACCCTAATAAGTCTAAATTAAAGTAACTATCAGGGATAAATAAATCAGTACCACTTTCAGCAGCACGTTGATTAGCTGCAACAAATGTAGTTACTAATTCGCTTCCCCAACGGTCTTCTGGTGCGCGATAACGTAGTCCAACTACTGCTTGAAATGGGTCTACAGTGTCCAAAGGTTGATCATTTTGTAAATCATTACCTTCAGCCCAAGCTAAACTACCAATCAAACTCAAACCGTATTTAGAAGGACTTAAACGGTATTCGGCTTTTGCTTCTACACCATAAATTTCTGCACCTTCAAGGTTTTGAGATTGGAATTGTTGAAAATTACGACCTCCGATAGATGTTGTTCCCACAAGCTCTGTATCAATAAAGTTGTTGTAGCGGTTATAAAACCCACTCAAACCAAAATCAAACTGAGAGTAACTACCCTTAACTCCGATTTCATAACTATCGCTAGTTTCAGGTTTTAAGTTATTATTGGGAAGGACTGTATAACCAAACAAGAAATTAGTAAAAGCGATATTTGCATCGTCGTAGGGAGGACTACGAAAACCACGGGCATATTGAGCATATGTTGATAATTCTGGCGTTACTTTGTAGACAATTCCCAACTTAGGAGAAAAAGCAGAAGCATCAAAATCTTTAACATCATAATTATCGATGTTGATATTTTGAAAATCTTGATCTGGATTCGCTGTCAGTTTGTAATAATCAAAGCTTAATCCGGGAATTAAGGTCAGACGATTACCAGGAAATTCAATTTCATCTTGTGCATAAACACGAAATCTCAAGGTTTCGGTGTCAGGGAAAGTTTTATTCGGATAGGTTTCACCACTTACTACCTTGTTTATCGCACCTGTGACTAAATTTGTTTCTGTTCTATCTCTTGGGCGAGAAGTATCAGTATTAAATAGCTCTAAACCGTAAACTAAACGATGATCTATTCTACCCGTTTGAAAATTGCTTTCAAACTGGATATCTCCACCAAAAACGCTTTGCTCAAAACTATTGATATCTTCTCGACGAGTTGTAGCTACAGCACCTCTACCAAGTAAGCTGTTAATTTCTTCCGAAGCTTGTGCATCCTGATAATACACTTGCCATCGAAATTTCTGCAACCAGTTATTATTGGGATTATCGTACTCTTGTCCTAAACTGATACGATAACGCTGATTTTCATAGTTAGCAAAATTATCAAAAGTGGTTGTACCACGTGATGTTCCCAAACTGCTAAGTAAATTAGTATCGGATTTGCTATTAAATCTTTCTCCTGTCAACTTAAAAGTGTTGGTGTCGTTAGGTTTAAAGACTATTTTTCCGATAAAATTTAAGTCGCTGTTATCTTGAGGATCTGCGATCGCAGTACCATAATTTTTAAATTCGGAACCTGTAACATTAGTCAAAGCAGCTGAAATTTGAAGCTTTCTATCTTCACTTTCCGCTGCAATCACCCCAGTTAATTTACGACTCTCATCGGTGCTATCATAAGTATATTTAACACTAGCGTATGAGGGTCCATCACTGTTCAATAGATAGTCATCAGGGTCTTTAGTAATAAATGAAACTGCACCTCCAATAGCATCACTTCCATACAAAGTAGAAGCTGGACCACGGATGATTTCGGCTCTCTTAAGAGTTTCTAAATCAAAGTAATTGCGTGAAGTACTTGTAGCAGTGTAATTATCCGGTTGACGAATTCCATCCACTTGAATCAATACACGATTACCACCGATACCACGAATGGTAAAGTCTTGATTCCCACGGTTACGACTATTCCTTACCGAAACACCGGGTTCATAGCGAATTAAATCCGCTAAATCATTAACTAATTGTCTATCTATATCCTCTGATTTAATTACAGTAATATTCCCAGGAGTATCTTTGACGGGACGTTCACTTCTCGTCCCTGTAACAGTAATATCAATATCAGCTTCTTGATTTTCCGTTTTTTG
>JBHJOU010000350.1:0-4526 GCA_050329355.1 Rivularia sp. (in: cyanobacteria) | reverse complement strand
ACTGCGGTAGTCAACGAAGTTCAAAAACCCATCGTTAAACAACGGGGTTATTTTATTAAAGGCAAATTTGACCAATTTAATCGCAATATTCCTTTATCAGCTTTTGTGCAAGCTTTGCGGGATTTAATTGGGCAATTATTAACAGAAAGTGATGCTCAATTGTCAAGTTGGAAGAATAAAATTTTACAAGCTGTAGGAGAAAATGGACAAGTTATTATTGATGTAATTCCGGAATTAGAAAGCATTATCGGAGTTCAATCACCTGCACCGGAATTATCAGGTATTGCAGCGCAGAATCGGTTTAATTTATTATTGCAAAAATTTCTGCAAGTTTTTACTCAACCAGAGCATCCTTTGGTGATGTTTTTGGATGATTTACAATGGGCGGATTTAGCTTCTTTAAATCTTATTCAATTGCTGATAACCGAGAAGCAAACAGGATATTTACTCATAATTGGTGCTTACAGAAATAATGAAATTTTTGTCGCTCATCCGTTAATATTGACTTTGGATAGTATCAGCAAAAATCCCAAAAAAGTGCATACTATTCACCTGAAGCATTTAAATATAACTAGTCTTAATTCCTTGATTGGTGATACACTTAAATGTTCTACTATTTTAGCTGAACCTTTAACACAATTAGTTGCTCAAAAAACTCATGGGAATCCTTTCTTTACTACCCAGTTTATCAAAGCACTCTATCAAAAACAATTAATTAACTTTGATTATCAAGCTGGATATTGGCAATGCGATATTGTCCGAGTTAAAGAAGCTGCACTCACCGATGATGTGGTGGAATTTATGGCGATTCAGTTACAAAAATTGCCATATAAAACACAAGAAATACTAACGTTAGCTGCTTGTATTGGTAATCAATTTGATTTAAATATATTAGAAATTATTGCCGAACAATCTATAATTGAAATAACCACAGCATTATGGTCAGCCCTACAAGAAGGACTGATTTTGACCCAAAGTCAAATTTACAAGTTTTATGTTGGAGAAACAGTAGATAATAACATTCAAACTAATAGTCAAGTAATTGATTATAAATTTTTGCATGATCGTGTTCAACAAGCGGCTTATTCGTTGATTCCCGAAGAACAAAAAGCAGCAACACACCTGAAAATTGGTCAGTTATTACTTGAGCATACTCCCGAAGCACAACTGGAAGAGAAAATTTTCGATTTGGTTAATCAATTCAAATTAGGTATTGATTTAATTACACAACCCCAAGAGCAAAAAAAATTAGCTCAATTGAATTTAATCGCTGCACGTAAAGCTAAAAATGCTACAGCCTATAGTGCAGCTATACAGTATTATGAAACAGCTAGAAAATTACTAGAAAACCATAATTGGCAAGAAGATTATAACTTGCTACTGGCAATTTACACAGAAGCAACTGAAGTTAGCTATCTCAATACTGATTTTGATTTGATGGAACAACTAGCTGAAATTGCTCTACAACAAACTCAAGATGTATTAGATACTGTACCTATCTATGAAACTAAAATTCAAGCTTGTGTTGCTCAAAATCAACTACGCTTGGGGATAGATACGGCTTTAACTATTCTCCATAAATTAGGTATAAATTTACCTGCTAATCCCACCCCTGATGATATCGGTCAAGCTCTGGGAGAAACTGACGCTATCTTAACAGGGAAAACGCCACTAGAATTAACAAATCTACCTATAATGACAGATACACGCGCTCAGGCTGCTATCCGTATTCTCTCTAGTATGTTTGGGGCTGTTTACAATGGTCTCCCCTCCATGTTACCTCTAACAACTTGTCAGCAAGTCAATTTATCTATTCAATATGGTAATACGCCATTATCGGCTTTTGCTTATGCAACTTATGGTTTAATTCTCTCTGCCTTTACAGGTGCGACTGCCCGGGGTTATCAATTCGGACAACTGGGTTTAACGTTAATGCACAAGTTATCCGCTCCACAACTTGGTGCCAAAATTACAGCAATATTCGATAATTGTATTAGACATTGGCAAGACCCGCTTCAGACAACCCTAAAACCTTTATTACAAGGTTATCAAATTGGGTTGCAAACAGGAGACTTAGAATGGTCGGTATGGTGTATATTTGGCTATAGTTTTCATTCTTACTGTGCTGGTAAAGAACTCACAGAATTAGAACAAGAATTAGCTAATTATAGTATGGCGATCGCTCAATGCAAACAAACTACAGCCCTTAATTATCAAAAAGTCTATCATCAAGCAGTTTTAAATTTACTTGGACGTAATGATAATCCAGAAATTTTAGTTGGTGATGTCTACAATGAGGATTTAATGCTACCCCAACATCAGCAAGTGAACGATCGCCCTGCTGTGTATCATGTGAAAATAAATAAACTGATACTCTGCTACTTGTTGGAAAACTACGAGCAAGCTATTGCACAAGCCGCTATTGCAGAAGAATATTTAGATGGTGTTCCTGGTTTATTTGTCAGTGCTTTATTACCTTTCTATGATTGTTTAGCCCAATTAGCAATTTCCTCAAAAGAAACTGGGTTTCTTCAGGAAAGTCGAATTCTGCAACACAAAGAAAAACTTGATCAATTCGCTACCTTAGCTCCAAGTAATCACTTACATAAATTTAACTTAGTCGAAGCGGAATATTGTCGGGTATTGGGTGAATATTCTCAAGCGATAGAACTATATGAACGCGCTATTACTGGTGCCAAAGAAAACAATTATCTGCAAGAACAAGCCTTAGCAAACGAACTTGCTGCAAAATTTTACCTCAATTGGGGTAAAGAGAAAGTCGCCACAATTTATATGCAAGAAGCTTACTATTGTTATGCTAAATGGGGTGCAAAAGCTAAAATAGCCCACCTCGAAGAAAACTATCCCCAACTACTAGGAGCAATTTTTCAAACCCCTAATATTGGAATTACTGATCATGAAACTATCGCTGCAACTTTGATGAGAACTTTAAATGGCACTAATAGCAGCCAGAATTTTTGGTTAGATGTACCAACATTGATGAAAGCTGCACAAGCAATATCAGGAGAAATTCAGTTAGACAAACTGTTAGCAACTTTAATGCAGATTGCGATCGCGAATGCTGGGGCTGAACAGGGATATTTAATTTTACAGCAAGACAAACAATGGCACTTAGTTGCTCAAGCTGATTCCCAGCAAACTCAAAGTTTAGATACTCCCCTCGAACAATATCACGAAATTCCCCACAGTGTGATTTATTCAGTATTGCGATCGCAAGAGGTGGCTGTTTTTGATCATTTAAGTAATTCTGTCAAATTTGCCGGGGATAGTTATATTATTAATCACCAGCCCAAATCCGTGTTGTGTACTCCTATTAGCCAGCAAGGAAAACTGATTGGTATTCTGTACTTAGAAAATAATCTCACCACAGGAGCATTTACACGCGATCGTCTGCAAGTCATTCAATTACTCACGGCTCAAGCAGCCATTTCCCTGCAAAATGCCCAATTATATCACCAATTAGAGCAAAAAGTCTCAGAACGCACCCAAGAATTAACACAAAAAGCAAATCAGTTAGAATCAACTTTAGAAAAACTTTACACTACTCAAGCCCAATTAATTCAAGCCGAAAAAATGTCCAGTTTAGGACAATTAGTTGCTGGTATCGCCCATGAAATTAATAATCCGATTAATTTCATTTATGGCAACCTGATACCAGCGAGTGAATATGTGACATCTTTAATTGAATTAAATAATTTATATCAGAAAAACTACCCACAACCAATCCCAGAAATTGCAGAAAAAATTGCTGATGTGGAACTAGATTTTTTAGTGAATGATTTACGCAAGCTGCTAAAATCCATGCAAATAGGAGCAGAGCGTATCCGCGAAATAGTTCTATCACTGCGTAATTTTTCCCGTTTAGATGAAGCTGAAGTTAAATCAGTAAATATTCATGAAGGTATTGATAGTACACTATTAATTTTACAGCATCGCTTGCAAAATAGTCGTAACAATACAGAGATTTCAATTGTTAAAGAATACAGCGAACTACCTTTAGTTACTTGTTATCCATCAGCTTTAAATCAGGTATTTATGAATATTCTTACTAATGCCATTGATGCTTTAAAAGAATTAGATGTAAATCACCAACCAACTATTACAATTCGTACTCAAATTCAACAACAAAAATATGTTTCTATCCACATTATCGACAACGGTATGGGGATGAATGAAACAGTACAAACTAAAATGTTTGAACCATTTTTTACTACAAAACCTGTAGGTAGTGGCACGGGTTTAGGATTGTCAGTTAGCTATTCCATTGTAGTAGAACAACATGGAGGTAAATTAAACTGTATTTCGGCTCCAGGTAAAGGTACTGAATTTGTAATTGAGATTCCCCTGTAAACTTTTAACTCTATTAGTAACTTGATTTGCATATCTGGGAATACTAAGTGCATTCATGTAAAGGCAGTAAGGATAAAATTAGAATGGTGACTACAATCATAAATATTCCCGGATATCAAATTAGTGAACAACTTTACAATGGTTGCAAAACTGTG
>JBHJOU010000908.1:0-5177 GCA_050329355.1 Rivularia sp. (in: cyanobacteria) | reverse complement strand
TTCCTTTCTATATCGTGCTATGAAGGGTAGGGTAGCACCATCTTCTAGGAGTTCAATAGTTTTAACAATCTGAGAACTACGAATACCCAGAGCCGTGGATATGAGTTCTAAATGTTTTGGATTCAAATTTAAGCCATTTTTAAATTAAGGTGCAAAGGTACGAAAATAGAAGGAAAAAATGTAATGTGATGACCAGTTGAAGTTTTTTAAAAGTAACTTTTTTTACATAATTTTAAAATGAAAAGCCTCAATCTAAGAAATTTAGTCTTTGTGTAAAAGGGTTCGAATATGCTGCTTAAAAATTTTTGAAAATAAAAAAGGCTGTGCGATTTTGCACAGCCTTTAAATTACTGAAATTAAATTTTTTAATTATCAAACCATAATTTCTTATCTTGCGTTTGCCCTGTAGGATAGTTTGTTCTATTGTACAATCTTTCATTCAGTGGATAAACAAACCTTCTTGGTATTTGACCATCAGGTGTTGCAGGATCTGGTGCTACCTGAAGAGTAGGAAATCCAGTTCTTCTCCAATCTACCCATGATTCACTATCTGTGCAATTATGAATATACTTTTGAGTCATAATTTTTTCTAAGGTAATACTGCCAGCATCCAAAGAATTAGCTGCAACCCATGTACTATCTGAAACTCCATATTGAGCTAAACTTGCTTTAAGAGCTTCATTATAAGCATTTGCAGCTCCCGCAGCATCTGAACTTAGTTTTGCTTCAGCTTCTATAAATTTTAATTCCGCATACGTAACAAATGAAACTGGTGAGGCTTTAGCCGCAAAAGCTGACCCCAAAAATGACGCACCTGTATTGGCTTCACCAGGATTACTTCCAATAAAACTTCCATCTTCTTGAACCACAAAAAATGTGCTTCTTCTTGGATCACTTGTTGCGTTCATCATACCAACAATTGTATTTGAAGCTCTAATATCAGTTCGTAATTGGTCGAATTGATAAATAGGGTTTAATTCATTATTGGCTTCACCAAATTTAAATACCATATTGTCTGCATTGCTAGCAATGGTATTTCCTTGTAGAGCTGATAGAACTGAAGCATAACCATTTCTTTTGCTAGTATGTAAAGCAAATTTAGCTTTAAGCGCTTGTGCCGCTTTAGACCACATAGCTACGTTCCCCTTATAAAATAAGTCAGCATTGGCTCTTAAAGTTACGGCACCAGCAGGTTTAGCAAAATCAGCAATGGCACCATCTAAGAGAGTGTTAATAGATGCATAAATGGATTCTTGTGAATCAAATTTCGGTGTTAAATTACCTTGGTCTCCATTTAATGCATCTGTGTATGGAATATCTCCCCAGGCAGAAGTCAATCTACCCAATCTATCCGCCATAAGAACTCTTGCAATTCCTGCATAATGAGGCGCATTCAATTCTTCTGCTTTTTTTAATAAAATTTGTGCATTTTTTAGAATGTCAGCATAACTACTATTCCAAAGATTATTAATATCAGATTCGTTGATAAGATATCTTTCAAATGCTGCTGATTGTCTATCAACACCTGCCATTTGTTGCATGGGAATAGTTGAAAATCTAGCTAAATCGCCTCCTTTAGTATAAGCTGAAGCCAAAATAATTTGAGGTAATAAATCTGGCATGGATACGTCCGTAGGAGCATTTGGAGATTTATTTAAATCCGTATCTATCCAATCGCTACAACTTGTGAATGAAAGAGCAACAACTAATAGTGCTCCTACAAATTTTAATGATAAATTATATATTTTCATTATTTTATTTTTAATAATTATAAAATGAATTAGAATCCTACTCTTAACCCAAAAACATAACTTTTCGTTCCAGGCATATTGAAATATTCAAGTCCTTGACCATTTCCTTGACCTATAAGACTAGTTTCTGGATCTATACCTGTGTAAGGAGTGCTCAAGAATAAGTTCCTACCAGTAAAATATAATTCAGTGTCTTGAACTTTTAAATTACTTAATAAAGACTTAGGAAGCTTATATGACAAGGTAACTTCTCTTAATCTGACCCAATCAGCTTTTTCAACGTAAGGTTCTGCCGGTCCAGTAAATCCTGAACCTTCACCTCCTCTATACCAATTTTCCCCTAATTGAACTTGCTTAGTGTTGGGTTGGCCATCAGCGGTGACACCTTCGAAAACATAATTGGTTAACTCTCTTGTTTCTGTTTCTTTACTAGTGCCAAAGAAATTCATCGCTCCTCTCGTACCATTCCACATGTAACCTCCTTTCTTAATATCCCACAAAAATGAAAATCCAATATTTTTGTAATTAAATGAATTATTAATTCCAAGAATCCACTCAGGAAGTGTATTTCCTATGTTATCGTCTTCGCCTGCAGCAGCAGGGAATCCGCTTTCATTAATTAGCACCTGACCATTGCTATGTCTTGTCCATCTATCCCCAAATATTGAACCATAAGGCTCACCAACAACTGCTCTTGTTTGAGAACCTGTAAATCCAGCCAAAAATACATTTTCAACTCCATCAGCCAAAGATAAAACTTCACTTATATTTTTAGTCCAATTGATATCTAAATTCCAACTAAAGTCTTTATTGGCTACTGGCGTGGAAGTTAAAAGAACTTCCCAGCCTTTGTTTACCATTGTTGCCGCATTAAGTGATGCAAATGATGCACCAGATGAGCGTGCAACCGGAACATTCATAATTAAATCTTCAGATAAGTTATTGTAATAAGTTACATCTAAACCTAATCTATTATTTAAAAATCTTAAATCCACGCCCAATTCTCTTGATGTAATAAACTCTGGCTTAAGATTTGGATTAGCTAAAGTACTATTAACTTGAAAGCTATTAACTCCAAAAGCAGGAAAATTAAGTGGGTTAGTACTTGTCCAGCCATCAGTCACTTGCCCCCTAGTAAAGGTTTGTTCTGTTAAATATATTGGAGCATCATTGGCAATTACACTCCAACTACCTCTCAATTTAGCAAAGGAAAGAATGTCATTGTTTTGAAGAAATGGCATTTCTGACAGTATCCATGCAGTATTAAAACTTGGGAAAAAGAAACTATTGTTTCCATCAGGAAGAGTTGTACTTTGTTCGTTTCTCAATGTTACATTGAAGTACAACATGTTTTTATAATCCATGCCAAAATCCGCATAATAAGCTGAAGTTCTTTTTCTTCCTATAGCTTGATTAACAACTTGATTAGCTGTATTACTCAAATTATAAAATTTAGCTATTGCTAAGCCGTCACCTATTGTTTGATTTCTATCAGATTGCGTAGAGAATAAGTTGTTTCCTAAAAGAATATTTAGACCAAAATTATCATTGATTTTGGGAGATAATTTTAAAATTAAATCTGAATTAAAATCCCTTGCTGATATTTTATCATCAATGATCCTTCCTCCTGGTACTGTCCGTGATCCGATTGCAAAGATACTTTTTCTATCCTCACCGAAAAAGTCATTTCCTACTCTATACATGGCACTAATCCAGTCGTTAAACTTATAATCCACTTGAGCCCAAGAAATGATTCTATTTACATCATCAGTAAAAGGATTATTATAAGCTGTCCATAATGGGTTGTCATAAATTCCGCCTCGATAAGCATTTCTCTGAGTACCATCAGGGTTTTCATAAGCACTTTTATCGGTTGATGGATCACTAACTCCACCAAAAATATCGAAATTTGCAGGCATACGCAATAATCCTAACATAACACCTGAAGTGTTAGAACCTTGTTGTATTCGAGTTCCACCAGATTTAGTGTACGCCACTCTTGCAGAAATTTTTAATTTATCAGTTATATTATATGCACCTCTTAAAGATGCAGAGGTTCTATTAAATGTATTATTGGGAACAACACCGGTTTGTGATAAATTACCAAAAGAAAAGAAAAACTCACTTTTATCCGTTCCACCAGCTATGCTGACATTATTGTTATAAGCATAACCATTATTGAAAAATAAACTTGGATCGTAAGCTCTTGCTGGGGTGCCTCCTGAAATGGCACTCGCAAGGCCTAATTGTCCTTCTGGATAATCCCTTGTTTTGTTGTTAGGATCATAAGCTAAATCTGAAAGCTTAGGACCAAATACAGCTGAAGTACCTAAGTTTAGATTTCCACCAATTCCTTGTGCATAAATATTTTGCATCTCTGGCAATTTATTTACCTGATCAATAGCAATACTAGAATTAAAGTCTATTCTAACTTTTCCTTTTTTGCCACTTTTTGTGTTTATCATAATGACTCCATTAGCCGCTCTCATTCCATATAAGGCAGTAGCCGCACCACCTTTTAAAATAGAAATGGACTCAATGTCATCAGGATTAACATCAATTGTTCTATCGGAATTAGCAACACCAGATAGAGCACTTCCTGTATTTGTTTGACTACCATTAATTGGCACACCATCCACCACATATAAGGGTTGGTTATTACCAGTTAATGATGCTGCTCCTCTAATTAATACGTTAGAAGAAGCCCCTGCTGCTCCAGAAGTGTTGGTAATTTGCACACCAGCTACTTTACCAGTTAAGGAATTTAAAACTCCAGTGGTTCCAGCTTTTTCAATCTTTTCATTATCCAATGATTGAACTGCATAACCTAATGTTTTTTCAGATCGAGAAATTCCTATGGCGGTCACAACCACCTCATCCAGAAGCTTCCCTTCCTGCATCGTCACATTCACCGACCCGCCTGTGATGGCTGATTCAAATGTTTCAAATCCAGTGTAACTAAATACTAATGTGTTCCCGTTGGAAGGAACATTGAGTTGATACATACCATCTACATCTGTGATGGTACCCACACCTGGTGCTTCCTTGACGAAAACACTTGCACCGATGACAGCGTCTCCGGCTGCATCTGTGACTTTTCCTGACACCGTACGCTGAGCCAGTGTAAGGCTAGTACTCATGAGTAGTACTAAAAACGAAAATAAAAATTGTTTCATACTAATAATGATTTTGTTAAGAAAATAAGTTTAAAATGCAAAATTAAAAATAATTTTAAAAAATTAACTATTTCTTAAAATTTTCTTAATATTTATTTAACGTTTTGTTGTGGGGAAATGCTGCTTAAAAATTTTTGAAAATAAAAAAGGCTGTACAATTTTGTACAGCCTTAAATATTAAATTTTATTAAATAATTTATCGTGGACTAATATCCGCAGACCCAGAAGCAGCTGGATTAAAATCTGTTTC